>JAQCJL010000161.1 GCA_027593125.1 Pseudomonadota bacterium
TAACTGGCTAGAGGGATCGCGAAAATGATAGAATCTATGCAACCACACAGCATAATTTCCCGCCCCGTTGGTCATAATAGCATTATCAGGAAGATGTTCACGCAACCATGCTACCACTTTGCTCATGTTCACTTCACCAGGTTGATAGTCCAATGGGGCAGTCCATTTTTCATAAGACGCATGGGCAGCTGTGATCCGTGGTGTTGATGCCACTGGTGATAACCGTTTTAATAATCCGGCTATGGCTTCAGCTTCAGTACCAACAATGCCAAGGGTAGGTGTATAAACCCGGCCAATTTCCCGTTTATCGCGATGAATATGGACAAACGGCATTTGTGGCTTTGGGATAGCAAACAGCTCATAGCTTTGTGATGGGATTTCCGACATTCTGCCCCCGATAAGAAGCACATGATCGCTTTGCTTTATGCGTGATAAAAGCGCCGGATTACAGCCAAGCCCTAAATCACCAGCATAAGCCTGACTTAAACTACTCATTAATCGTTGCCGGCGAAAGGAAGCCGCCACAGGCAAGTCCATCATCAAAGCAAGCTTTTCCAAATCTGCAATAGCCTGATCTGACCAGCATGGGCCACCAGCAATCACCACAGGGCTTTCCGCAGAGGCTAGCATCTCTGCCAATTGGTCAAGCTGTTGATCAATGTGGCCTGCCTCAATCGTGGGGGAGGTAAGCGGCAGAACAGACGGCTGATCCACAGGTTCATAAAGCATATCTTCAGGTAAGCTGATCACCACAGGGCCAGGGCGATCAGAAACAGCAGTTTGCCAAGCCTCAGCCATGATGTGCGGTGTTGATGCAGCATCATTAATTTCAAATACCTTTTTTACCATACCGCCAAAAAACTTTTGGTAATCGACCTCTTGAAACGCATCACGGCCTTTCATATCGCGTGCAACCTGACCAATTAGTAAAATCATTGGCGTTGAGTCTTGCTGGGCGATATGAACGCCTGATGAGGCATTAGTAGCACCTGGCCCTCGCGTGACTAGCGCAATTCCGGGGCGATGGGTCATTTTACCATCAGCTTCTGCCATGATGGCCGCGCCGCCTTCATGGCGAGCTAATATGGTTTCAATAGAACTATCCTGAAGCGCATCTAAAACTGGCAAAAAGCTCTCGCCTGGGACACAGAAGATACGATCTACCCCATAAGTTTCTAGCGCATCAACGATAACCTGACCGGCATTTTTAGGCATGATTGACCTGTCTTGATATTGTTTTTCCATTCTATTGATGACTGATCAGGCGCCTAGCTTCAAGGAAAAAACATCGGCGCCTAGCATAGCGGCATCATTAGGGTCATGGGTGACAAGAATAGCGGTTAGGCCATATTGTTTGACCATATGCCGAACAACTTCTAGGCAATTAACTTTGGTTTCTGGATCAAGCGCGCTAAAAGGTTCATCAAACAACAATAAGGGTCTAGCCATTCCAGCCTGATGCTGATTATCAATTCTTGCTCTTACTAATGCCCGTACTAAGGCAACCCTTTGTTGCTGGCCACCCGAAAGCGTTCCAATGGCACGCCTTTCCATCTCACCAATGCCAAGATCCGTCATACATTCCCTTATCAGCGATGCGGTTAGTGGGGAAAGTTTAGCGCCAGCGTCTAGGCCAAGGGCAATATTGGTCCAGACATCCAGATGGGGAAACAAGTTATCGTTTTGAAATAGAATGGAAATGGGTCGATCCGAAGGCGGCAATCCAAGCAGGGATAACCCGCACCAGCGAATATCGCCAGAAGTTGGGGTTAAAAATCCTGCAATCAAGCCAAGCAAGGTGGATTTACCAGACCCAGATGCACCAGCCACAACCAAAACCGATTGGTTAGGCACCGTTAAATGAAAATGGAACTGATGCTGTTGCTCTGGATAAGAAAACTTAACATCTAACACCTCAAGCATGGGGAAGTCCTGTCTTATAATCTGGTGGATGATTTGGAAACTTAGACGCTTGATAAAGTGATCTCGGCAGGCTTAACCAGCGTCCAAGGCCGTGTCCAAGCCCAAATAGCATCACAACCGTCAGCATGAGGATTAATGCCGTTGCTGCCGCTTCATTGACCCGATAGCGACCAGCTTGTTGAAACAGCAACCAAGGCAAGGTTTCAAAATCCGCACTGGCAAAAAGGGCAATGACCCCCAAATCACCCATAGACATCGCCGCAACCATTCCAAAAATCAGACCGATCTCACGACTCATAACCGGAACCGTCAAATACCGAAACCCATTGATACCCCGAATACCAAAAGCCAGCCTTAGGCGTTCATCTTGCAGTCGCATGGTCATCCATTTCCCGATGAGCAATCGATATGCCACAGGCAACGCCATCAAGACATTCGCCATAAACACCAAAAAGGGGGCAATGACAAACACATTGGAAACACCGCGCAGCAGAATAAACCACGCTGTTCCCATGACAATAGCAGGTAGGATCAAATACACCATGACGCCAGATTCCATAATGATGATCATGACATCATAAACCGTTCTGGTGCGATATGGCATATTTTGACAAAGTTTGGTGGCCTTAAACACTAACAAAACGCGCCATTCCGCTAACAGCATGGCGGCACCTGTCACACATATGGCAGAGGCAAGCGCAATGCTAATGCTATTCACCATTGCTCGCCATAATTTTGCACTAGAGATGACGGCGACCATATCACCGCCAAGACCCTTTAACATCAGCGCCAACAACGGAAATACGAGTAAGATAATAAGCCCTAAGACTAAAAGAACATCTAACATTTTAAGAACAGATGATGATGAGGCCAGCATAAACCCAATGGGCGGCCGCATTGGCATAACAGCCTGCGGCATGGATTGGCGCATCATTGGATGCAACATCAAGATGCCAAGGACGGCAAAGGCAATCATCACTTGTAGTAAAGTCAAACCAACTGCCAAATCCAGATCAAAAGCAATGCGTATAGCGGCATAAATTTCAACCTCAAGGGTTGTGACTCTTGGCCCACCACCAAGCATCAAAACCAAGGCAAAGGAACTGAAACAAAACAGAAAAACCAAACCCATCATCGGTAAGGCCATAGGTTTCAATGCGGGCCATTCAATCCAACGAAATTGTTGCCATGGCGTCATGCCCATCATCCGCGCCAATTTCCAATGGTTATCGGGAACAGACAAT
>JAQCJL010000162.1 GCA_027593125.1 Pseudomonadota bacterium
CTCTGGTGTTTTTATCAGGGACTTTCTATACCATTGACCGTCTACCTGAACCATTTAATGTCTTGGCGCAATATAATCCGGTGTTTTATATGATTGATGGGTTTCGCTATGCCATGACGGGGTTAGCTTCAACATCACCTTTATCCGGGGGCTTGATTTTATCGTTCACAATGCTGATGCTATCAATAGTCGGAATTGCCCTGTTAAAGACCGGATATAAACTCAAGACCTAGCATGAGCACTGTTATGACAACACCTGATAATATCTTTTCAACTGCTGATGATGGCATCCTGTCTTTGCCGCAATTAGAAGACGCCTTTGCCAAAGGCATTCTATGCGCCAGCGCGCCATTGATTGCAGGACAGATCCAACCGGCTTCGCTTGATTTGCGGTTAGGGGCTAAGGCTTGGCGAGTTCAGGCCTCTTTTTTACCTGGCGCAGGCAATAAGGTGACGGACAAACTGGTTGATCTGGCGATGCATGAAATCGACCTGTCTTCTGGTGCTGTGCTGGAAAAGGGATGTGTTTATATTGCTGAGATTATGGAATCTCTTCATTTGCCTGCGGGGGTGACGGCGATTGCAAACCCCAAAAGCTCAACTGGACGGCTGGATGTTTTCACGCGCCTGATTGTGGATTCAGCGGACGAGTTTGAAACCGCACCAGAAGGGTATCAAGGGCCACTTTATGCTGAAATTAGCCCAAGGACGTTTTCGGTTTTGGTGCGTCAAGGCTCTCGCCTGTCACAATTGCGCTTGCGCAAGGGGGAGCCGCATATCAGCGATGGCGTGATGGCAGAATTACAGCAGAAGGCTGGCTTAACTCATGGCGATGGCATTATTCATCATGCGGTTCGTGACGGCATTCCACTTAGTGTTGATTTGTCTGGGCATGCGCATCCACAAATGCCAGATTTAATTGGTTGGCGTGCCCGCAAACACGCAGGCTTAATTGATGTGGATCAGGTTGGTGTCTATCCGGTGGCATCATTCTGGGAAAAAGTCACCCTTGCTGATCTCAATGCAGGCGGATTAGTGCTTAATCCGGATGAGTTTTATATTTTAGCCAGTCGCGAATATGTCACTGTGCCTGCTGATTACGCCGCAGAGATGACAGCCTATGACACCCGTATTGGTGAGTTTCGGGCCCATTATGCTGGATTTTTTGATCCTGGCTTTGGCTTACCAGAATTAGGAGCAGGGGAAACGCGCGCGGTGCTAGAGGTGCGTTCCCATGATGTGCCTTTTCTGATTGAGGAAGGCCAGACGGTATGTCGACTGGTTTATGAACCATTGTCGTTAGTGCCAGAAGCGCTTTATGGCGCCAAAGGCAGTGGATCACATTATCAAGCCCAAGGGTTACAATTGGCAAAGCATTTTATGCCACTTGGGCGTGAGTCTTCGTCATGACTGATCATTCTGCGGTAATGGGAAATTATGGTCGTTCTGACCTTGCCTTTAGCCATGGTGAAGGAAGCTGGTTAATCAGCACGGCAGGGGAACGTTATCTCGATTTTGCTAGTGGGATTGCGGTTAATACACTTGGGCATAGCCATCCTGATTTGGTGGCTGCTTTAACAGAGCAGGCCCAAAAACTATGGCATGTCTCGAACCTCTACCAGATCCCTGAACAAGCGCGTGTTGCTAAAATCATGGCAGAACGTTCAGGCTTAGATCAGGTGTTTTTCTGTAATTCTGGGGCAGAAGCAACCGAAGCGGCAGTGAAAATGGCGCGGCGCACGATGCATACTGAGGGGCAGATCGGCCGCCATACGATCCTTTGCTCTGAAGGGGCGTTTCATGGCAGAACCCTTGCCATGTTGGCAGCAACGGATAGGCCGGTTTTTCGTGAGGGGTTTGGCCCAATGCCTGAAGGCTTTGACCATTTCCCCTTTGGCAATATGAATGTCCTGCGAGATCGTTTGTTGAAAGATGCTGCATCAGATTGTCCCGAAATTGCCGCTGTTATGGTTGAAAGTGTTCAAGGCGAAGGTGGGGCAAAATCCTTGCCAGACGGATTTTTAAAAGAGCTTCGGGATGTGACCAGTGAGGCAGGATGTCTGCTGATCGCGGATGAAGTTCAGATAGGTGTTGGCAGGTCGGGACATTTGTTTTCCTTTGAGCCAAGCGGCATTACGCCAGATATTATCGCAATGGCGAAAGGGTTAGCCGGCGGTTTTCCGATTGGGGCGGTTATTGCATCTGAAAAGGTAGCTAAAACCATGACCCCCGGCAGTCACGGATCAACTTTTGGCGGCAATCCGCTCGCTATGGCGGCGGCGGAAAAGGTTCTTGAGATTTTAGATGATAAGTTTTTGGCAGATATGCGCGAACGCAGTGCGCTTTTATATGATCTGCTTTCTGATTTATCAGATCGCCATGATGCCATTATAGAAGTGCGTGGCGCAGGATTTTTAACTGGCCTCGTTCTAAAAGATGGCTTAACACCAATGGCTATGACCGAAGCCTTACGTCAACATCATCTTTTGGTGGTACCGGCGGCGGCAAATACTATCCGGCTTTTGCCACCATTAAATGTGAATGTTGCTGAAATCCGTCATGCCATTGCGGTGCTTGATAACGTATTTGATGCTTTAGGTTAAGGGAAAAGGAATGATGGCAACATTTCTTGATATCGTGGATTATGATACGGCAACGCTGACACAAATCATTCGTGATGGGCTTGCAATGAAGGCAAATCCTGGTGACTACCAATCGCGGTTAGCGGGAAAATGTATCGCCCTTATTTTTGAGAAGCCCTCAACCCGAACCCGGGTATCTTTTGAGGTTGGAGTTTATCAGCTTGGCGCATCACCTATAGTACTTGACAGCAAATCGATGCAACTAGGCCGAGGGGAAACGATAGCTGACACGGCTAGGGCATTGTCGCGATATGCTGATGCTATTATGATCCGTGCGAATAGCCATGAGGCGCTTGTTGAACTGGCAAAACACGCAGATATTCCCGTCATCAATGGGTTAACTGATCGTAGCCACCCCTGTCAGGTTATGGCAGATGTGATGACGTTAGCAGAACATAAAGCCCCGGATTTGGATTTCTCTCATCTTTCAGTCCTTTGGACAGGTGATGGGAATAATGTTGCTCATAGCTGGATTGAAGCCTCGGCAAGATTTGGCTT
>JAQCJL010000163.1 GCA_027593125.1 Pseudomonadota bacterium
CTTCACGAAGAATTGCCTTATCAGTTGACTGTGGAAACGGAAAGCTGGGAAGAACGCGAAGATGAAAGCACTGAGGTGCGGTGTTCTATTTATGTGGCAAGAGAAGGGCATCGCGGCATTATCCTCGGCCAAGGGGGCAAAACCATTGGACGCATTGGTAAGGCCGCACGCCTTGAGTTGGAACAAATGCTGGGCCGGCGCGTGCATCTCTTTACCCATGTTAAGTTTCGCCGCAATTGGATAGATGATCCAGCCCGGTATCGGGATTGGGATTTAGATTTTAACGCCTGATCATGCCCGAATGGACAGATAACGCGATCATTATTTCCAGCCGCCCTTTTGGTGAAGACGCTGCCGTGGTGCAAGTGTTAACAGAGCATCATGGTCGCCATGCTGGACTAGTGCGTGGGGGGCAATCCCGAACAAACCGGCCAATCTTACAACCTGGAAATGAAGTGAGCATTGCGTGGCGAGCTAGACTGGATGAACATCTAGGAAGCATGGGGGTTGAATTGCTGTCGGCCAACGCGGCTCGTATCATGGATGATCGGTTGCGGTTAGCGGCATTGTCGTCCCTTTGTGCGTTGATCCAAGGCGCGTTGGCAGAACGTGAACCGGCTGACACGGTTTATGATGCCAGTCTTGCAATGATCCATCTGCTGGCCTCAGATACAGAAACGGCGCTCTGGCTTGCTGCTTATATTCGGTGGGAAATTGGATTGCTGTCGGTGGCAGGATTCGGGCTTAAGCTGGATCACTGTATCGTTAGTGGTGTTAGTCAAGGCTTGGAATATGTTAGTCCTCGCAGTGGCGGTGCGGTGACCGCGACTGCCGCAGGGGATCACGCCCCACGGCTATTGGTTTTGCCCGGCTTTCTTGGTGGGTTGAGAAAATCACTTGAAGAAGACGTCATCAATGGTATTCGTATGACCGGGCATTTCATCGGCCGCCAGATTTTTGGTATCCATCATTTGCCCATGGCAGAAGCACGACAGCGATTAGAAGATTTGGTGATGACAGAGTTTAAATTGCAACATATTGGTCGGGATGATACCCAGAGCGCAACGCCTCTGGCTGAGGAAAAAGATAATGGCTGATAACGAATTGATCAAAACCGACTTTTCATCTGAATTGAGTCAGCGTTATCTGGCCTATGCGTTGTCGACGATTACCTCAAGGTCACTGCCGGATGTGCGTGATGGCCTGAAACCTGTCCATCGCCGCCTGTTATTTGCTATGCGCCAGCTTAAGCTTGATCCCGGTTTGGCATTTAAGAAATCAGCACGGGTCGTTGGGGATGTGATGGGTAAGTTTCATCCCCATGGTGATGCCGCGATTTACGATGCCATGGTGCGGCTAGCGCAAGAGTTCGCAATGCGCTATCGGTTGGTAGATGGGCAGGGGAATTTCGGCAATATTGATGGCGATAATGCCGCCGCCATGCGCTATACCGAAGCACGTTTAACTTTTGTCGCCCAGCTGTTGCTTGATGGCATTGATGAGGATGCGGTTGATTTTCGCCAGACCTATGATGGTGAGGGCGAGGAACCTGTGATCCTGCCTGCTGCCTTTCCCAATTTGCTAGCCAATGGTGCCCAAGGCATCGCTGTGGGGATGGCTACCTCTATTCCGCCACATAATGTGCTTGAACTTATTGATGCCTCTTTGCATCTGATCAAATATCCTAACGCGACCCACGCTAAGATGCTTGATTTTATCAAAGGCCCTGATTTTCCTACTGGAGGTGTGCTGATTGATGCCCCAGATCAACTGGCAGAAGCCTATGCCACGGGTCGGGGTTCATTTCGTCTGCGCGCGGCCTGGGAAGTTGAAACAGAGCGCGGTGGAGCATGGAAAATTATTGTTACCGCTATTCCCTACCAAGTGCAAAAAGCACGTCTAATCGAAAAAATGGCAGAATTGATGCAGGTAAAAAAATTGCCATTCATCGCTGATATTTTGGATGAATCTGCAGAAGATATCCGCCTAGTGATTGAACCAAAATCTCGGCGTATTGACCCTGGTATGGTGATGGAAAACCTGTTCCGGCTGACAGATTTGGAATATCGCGTGTCTTTAAATCTGAATGTCTTGGATGCTACAGGCACCCCGGGGGTGCTATCTATTCGTGATGCCTTGTTGGCGTGGATTGATCATCAACTTGTGGTCTTGCGCCGACGGACTAATCACCGGCTTGGAAAAATTGCTTCGCGGCTTGAGGTGCTGGGCGGATATCTGGTGGTCTTTCTTAATCTGGATGAGGTGATTGCCATTATCCGTGAAGAAGATCACCCTAAAGATAAACTGATGGAACGCTTTGCGCTTACGGAAAATCAGGCAAACGCTATTCTTGATATGCGTCTTCGATCTCTACGCAAACTTGAAGAAATGGAATTGCGGCGCGAACAAGAACAGCTTGATGAAGAACAGGCTAAGCTATCTGCCATGATGGATAGCGAAGACCAACAGCGCGCTATGATTGCAAGTAACATCAAAGCCATGAAAACAGAGTTCGTAAAAACCGAACAACGCTTGACGCGCATTGAACCATTACCTGAATTAGATAGTGATCCTGCGGATTTGCTGGTCGAAAAAGAAACGATTACCGTTGTTTGTTCAAAAAATGGCTGGATCAGAAGCATGAAAGGGCGCTTGGATGAAACCGCTGATATTCGCTTCAAAGAAGGGGATGGCCCTGAATACATGCTCCATGCTGATAGCACAGATCGCTTAATCATTGGGCTAGAAAATGGCCGTTTCTTTACCTTGGCGGCGGATCGTTTGCCAGGTGGACGCGGCTTTGGCGAACCCTTGGCGCTGATGCTGGATATGCCAGCGGATCAACCCATTGTAACGATTATGGTAGCCAAGTCTGGCCCGGTGTTATTGGTGTCTTCTTCTGGTCATGGTTTTGTCACAGATATGATGCAACTTGTTGCACAGACAAAAACAGGCCGCCAAGTCATGACCATTATGGATAAATCGCGAATGGTGGCCGCAGTACCGCTTAATGGGGACATGGTGGCCTTAGTTGGAAGCAACCGCAAGATGCTGATCATACGCGGGGATGAAATTCCAGTAATGGCAAAAGGCAGAGGCGTCATCCTACAGCGTCATAAAGAAGCGTGGTTAGCA
>JAQCJL010000164.1 GCA_027593125.1 Pseudomonadota bacterium
CAGCGTTATCCACGATTAGCTTCATCACGGTTTTTTCCTGTCGTCCGGAAATAGTGTTTTTCATAGCCCTGAAATCAGACTGATAGACGGAAAAGGAATACCCCTTGGCACTTGCTGCTTCTTCGGTAAGGCCAATGCTGGCTAATGGCGGTTGGCTAAACACCGCTGAGGCAATCAGATCATAAGCGATTGGTCGCCGCGTTGCTTTACCGTAAAAGTGATCAGCAAAAATATGCCCTTCGGCAATAGCAACAGGGGTTAGATTGACACGATCTGTGACATCACCAATTGCGTATAGTGACGGCAGAGAACTTTGCCCCTCACCATTAACAATAATAGCCCCATTTTTTGCACAAGCGACCTTAAGCGGATCAAGTCCCAGCTGTGCCGTGTTAGGCATCCGCCCAGTCGCCGCCATCACGGCATCCACACTGAGACAAGTGCCGTTATCCAATGTCACCTGTTTTTTTCCTGAAGCCTCATCAACACTGGCAATGCTGGCGCCAGCGTGAATAATTATCCCACGCTGAGCCATCGCCGTCATCAGACCATCACGCATATCTTCATCGAAACCACGTAAGGGTTTATCTGCGCGAAACACCAAATGCGTTTTGCTGCCAAAACCTGCAAATATCCCAGCAAACTCAACCGCGATATAACCACTGCCAAAAATCACAATCTCATCAGGCCTGGCGTCAAGATCAAGCGCTTCGTTTGAGGTTATGGCATGATCACGAAGACCCGGAATATCTGGAATATAAGGCCAGCCCCCCACGGCGATCAAGATACGTTCCGCTGTCCAGATTTTTCCATTCACCTCAACTTCATGAGGCCCAGCCACCCTGCCCTTGCCAGAAAGCACAGTGACCCCCGCCTGATCCATCAAACCTTGATAAATCCCTGCCAGACGATCCAATTCTTTACGCTTGGCTGTGATCAAGCTAGACCAGTTATGATCAGCGTGTTCAATCGTCCAACCAAAACCTGCTGCATCTTCAATATCTGCGCTGATGCTTGACCCAAAGACTAATAATTTTTTTGGAACACAGCCCCTCAAAACACAAGTGCCGCCCAAACGGTCTTCTTCGACCACAGCGACTCTAGCCCCATGGCTAGCAGCAATTCGGCTAGCCCTAACACCACCAGAACCGCCGCCAATGGTAATAAGATCAAAATCATATTTGGGTGTCATGGGCGTATCTCCTCTTTGCCCATTGATACCCTTTTGATGATTAAAAATCCATCATGTCCTTCATATTCGGTTTTGCTAATGCACCTGACCTGTTGGCAAAAGTCTGATCAGCATCTTCCAAACTCAACGAAGTGGAAAGCCTGATATAATCAAATAACTGGCGTATTCCTGACACCAATTCGACCAAATGGGGCGGTGTCATGGTTGAGGTCGAAACCTTAGAAAAAATGGTAAATGTCACTGGCCCCGGGCATATGCCATACCCAGTAAGAGTGGTACCAATCATATTTTCCAGCATCATCGACGACAAGATAGGCGTATAAATAGGTTCGCCCGAGTTCTTAACAAAAGTGCCGAAAATAATAACTTGTTCAATATGACTTAAAATTTCTAACTGAATAGGGAAATGGCTATCATCACCAACCACCCAATGGCCATCTTCAGAATGGGAAATCTTGCCCAAACCGTGATCATCAATCTCATCAACTAAATCCATTAAATTATCAACCAACATAGACATGCCCTCGTTTGCGATCTCAAACATGCAACAATGAACAATTAACGTTAGATGATATATTATGCTTTCGTAGGATAAGGTTAAAGCCTATCAACAAGCGATCACCAATTAGGATCAGAAAGATGACGCTTTTTCTGATTTTCAAGTAAAATCAATATGAAAGGGATTAGGATAAGAAAAGGCACAGGCAAGCGTTACCTGCCTGCACCCTTTTGAGTTATCAGCCCTAACGCCAAGGGGCAGGATCAATATCTTCGGGTAGTGTCGCGTGATAGCCAGGCACAGATTTGGCAAAATCAGTCATCCATGCCTCCATCATTGGCAAGTGATCGCGCCAATTGATCTGCTTACGATAATCATAGTGATCGAGCGCGCAAGCCATCGCAATTTCTTCTGCATTTGGTGTTGCGCCGTTCGTGTAAGAAGGGTTTTCAGACTTAATTTCTGCCATGCTACGAAGTATCTTGTCGCGCTGATAGTCAACGAAAGAGTCCACCCGCATATTTTCTGGACGGAAACGGCCTTCATAAACAATCAGGATGCCAGCATCGAGCATACCGATCACCCGGGCTAACTTTGTCTTAAGGCGAAAAATATCAATGCCTGATCCGGGAAACAACACACTGTTACCATGCTTGGCACGATAACCATCATCAAGATAATCCAGAATCACACGGGTATCATAAAGGGCGTCATCCCCAACCAGCAAAATTGGAATTTTGCCAAGGGGGTTTTGCTGACGCAAATTATCATTCGGGTCATTGGTATCAGCAGCTTGCACGGTAAGTTGATCTGCCATGCCTTGCACTTCAATGGCAATTTTAACCATTCTGCCAAAGGGTGATGGAGGGGAAGTTCTTAATATCATTATGTGACTCCATTTATTGAGATGCTCATACAATGGCATTGATCAAAAAACCTGTCTAGCATCAGATTGCACTTAGCTGCAGATCACGCTAGAATCGTTCTCATATTGCAATTATCGCAAAATGCTACGACCTCATATTATCTACTGAACAGGAGAAACCATCATGGCAAAAATAGCATTTCTTGGGCTTGGCGTAATGGGTTACCCCATGGCTGGTCACCTGAAAGCCGGCGGGCATGATGTCACCGTTTATAACAGAAGCCATGAGAAAGCGGCCGCTTGGGTGAAACAACATGGTGGTAAAAGCGCTGAGACTCCTGCTAGCGCTGCCAAGGATGCGGAAATTGTCTTTTGCTGTGTGGGCGCAGACAAAGACCTTTATGCTGTAACAACTGGGGAAAACGGGGCGTTTTCGGGCATGAAACCCGGCGCGGTATTTGTTGATAACACCACCGCCTCTGCTGACGCGGCCAGAAACCTAGAATCAAAAGCCCGTGAACATGGG
>JAQCJL010000031.1 GCA_027593125.1 Pseudomonadota bacterium
CCTGTCTGTTCCATTTCCCAAGTCCCCGGTGTCGCAGAAACATAGATAGTCTGGGGGCGAAAGGCATCCCATTCTTCAAATTTCAAGGGGCGGTTATCAAGGCATGATGGCAGACGAAATCCATATTCAGACAAGGTCGTTTTGCGTGCCCTGTCACCTTTATACATCGCGCCAATTTGTGGCACGGTAACATGACTTTCATCCAAGAATAATAAGGCATCTTCGGGCAGATATTCAAATAGAGTCGGTGGCGGCTCACCCGGGCCGCGTCCAGAAAGATAGCGAGAATAGTTTTCAATACCGTTGCAAACACCCGTGGCCTCAATCATCTCAAGATCAAAATTGGTGCGTTGTTCTAGGCGTTGGGCTTCAAGTAAGCGCCCGGCATGTTCCAGTTCATGCAGCCGGCTTTTTAATTCCACGCGAATACTTTTAGTCGCTTGCTGAAGCGTGGGTTTAGGCGTGACGTAATGCGAATTGGCAAAAATCCTCACCTGATCCAGATCATCATCTTTCTGCCCTGTGAGGGGGTCAAAACTGGTAATAGCCTCAATCTCATCACCAAAAAGGGAAATGCGCCATGCGCTGACCTCAAGGTGGGCAGGAAAGATTTCCACCACATCGCCCCGAACCCGAAAACAGCCGCGTTGAAACGCCACATCATTCCGTGAATATTGCAATTCGGTCAACTGTCGCAACAATTGTTGGCGTTCAATGCGTTGCCCTTTAAACAGACGTATAACCATGCTGGAATAAGTTTCCACCGATCCAATGCCATAAATACACGATACCGATGCTACGATCACCACATCACGCCGCTCAAGGAGGGCGCGGGTCGCGCTGTGGCGCATCCGGTCAATCTGTTCGTTGATGGTGGCTTCTTTTTCGATATAGGTATCGGATCTTGGGACATAGGCCTCAGGTTGGTAATAATCGTAATAAGAAACGAAATATTCAACCGCGTTATCAGGGAACAAAGACCGCATCTCACCATAGAGTTGTGCGGCTAGGGTTTTGTTTGGTGCGAGGATCAGCGAAGGGCGCTGCATTTCAGCAATGACATGAGCCATGGTAAAGGTTTTCCCGGATCCTGTAACCCCCAACAGCACCTGATCTCGTTCTGCCGTTTTGAGGCCAGATAGCAGATCACGAATAGCCGCAGGCTGATCCCCTGCTGGCTTATAATCGGTTTCCAATCTCAGCGGGACATGATGATCATGCTCATCGGCAAAAAGCGGCTGAGGTTTCGCAGAAGTGATGCTGTTATCGTCCATATTTCGCAATATAGAGCATTGATGCCCAATGGTGAATACCTGGATGAAGTTTTTACTTGCCAGAGAAGCATCAGACTTTTACGACATAACAATAACCCTATGATATCGGAGGCCGTTATGGGACTTCTCGCCCCGCGCATGAATGCAATCAAACCATCACCAACCATTGCTGTGACAACCAAAGCCGCAGAACTTAAAGCGGCAGGACGTGATATTATCGGGCTTGGTGCTGGAGAACCTGATTTTGATACCCCTGAACATGTCAAAGATGCGGCCCGTAAGGCGATTGCGGATGGTAAGACAAAATATACCGCTGTTGATGGTATCCCCGAACTTAAGGCTGCGATTGTTGATAAGTTTAAGCGAGAAAATAACATCACCACGACAACCGCCAACATCACCGTTGGCACTGGTGGTAAACAGGTGCTGTACAACGCCATCATGGCAAGTGTTGAAAATGGTGATGAGGTCATTATTCCAGCGCCATATTGGGTGTCTTATCCTGATATCGTTATGCTTGCTGGGGGTAAGCCAGTTTTTGTATCCTGTCCTGAAAATGCTGGGTTTCGGTTATTGCCAGAGCAACTGGCAGAAGCAATCACACCAAAAACAAAATGGCTGATTCTCAATAGCCCTTCTAATCCAACAGGGGCAGGCTATAGCGCAAGTGATCTGTCCGCACTGGCAGAAGTGTTACGCCAACATCCGCATGTGCATGTGCTTTGTGATGATATGTATGAACACTTGGTTTATGGCGATTTTACCTTTGCCACATTGGTTGAGGTTGCGCCTGATCTTCAAGATCGCGTCCTGACCATGAACGGGGTTTCAAAAGCGTATTGCATGACAGGATGGCGGATTGGTTATGCGACTGGTCCTGCCCCTTTAATTAAGGCCATTGCAACTATTCAATCACAATCCACTTCTAGCCCAAACTCCATTGCCCAACATGCGGCGGTGGCGGCGCTAAACGGATCCTTGGATTTTATGGTAAGCAATCTGAAAGCCTTTGATCAACGGCGCCAACTTGTGGTGGATAGCCTGAACACGATTGATGGTCTTAGCTGTCCTAATCCTGATGGGGCTTTTTATGTGTATCCGTCGGTTGCTGGAGTGATCGGACGAAAGCGCCCTGATGGTCAAGTTATTGCCAATGACAGCGATTATGTGACTTGGCTGCTGGAAGATGGCGGTGTTGCGGCAGTGCAGGGTGCAGCCTTTGGGCTTGAGCCACATTTCCGGATTTCTTATGCTACTGGAACAGCGGCCCTCGAAGATGCTTGTCGCCGGATTAAGGTTTCGACCGAAAAACTATCCTAAGATCACGATAATGTGATTACGGATAGGGTGTTACGGTCTTATCTTGGCCGCAATTTGCTCTATACTTTTGTTTGTCTATCATGCCTCATGGCCTCAGGCTATAGGTATGGGAAGGGAATGACAGGTAAAAGCAAAAGCAAAAGCAAAGGCAAAGGCAAAGGCAAAGGAGTATGAAACGATGTTGATCAGAAGCAAACCAAGCTGGGAAATGCCAGAACACATGGCAACACCAGAAGATGTCTATCTCAACCGTCGACAAATCCTAGCCGCAATGGGTTTCGGCTTAGCGGCCGGAATGGGAATTATGCCAAAGCTTGCCGCGGCGGCGATTGAAGGGTTTCCCGCAAAGCGAAACCCTGCCTTTACCTTAGATCGGGAAATTACCCCCGAAGATGAGGCCACTACTTACACTAATTTTTATGAGTTTGGATCATCAAAGAATATATGGCGCAAGGCCAGACGGCTGAAGCCTGATCCATGGACCCTTACCATTGATGGCATGGTTGAGGAAAAAATTACCATTGATGCTGATGATCTGATTAAAAAATTAGGTGATCAGGAAGAGCGGCTTTATCGTCATCGCTGTGTAGAAGCATGGGCGATGGCGGTCCCTTGGACAGGCGTGCCATTAGAAAAGCTAGTGCGTTTTGCACGCCCTAACGCATCAGCAAAATATCTTCGGTTTGAGACTTTTCTAGATCCAGATATTGCCCCGGGTCAACGCCAGCGATGGTACCCATGGCCGTATGTTGAAGGCATTACCGTTGATGAAGCGACCAATGAAATGCCTATGCTGGTTACAGGCATTTATGGTAAGGCCTTGCCTAATCAAAATGGTGCCCCTATTCGTATCATTTTGCCGTGGAAATATGGCTTTAAGTCCATTAAATCCATCAGCCGCATTACGTTTACTGATGAAAAACCAGTGAGTTTTTGGGAAGAGTTGCAAGTCAAGGAATATGGCTTTTGGGCTAATGTGAATCCTGAATATGATCACCCAAGGTGGAGCCAGAAGACAGAGCGTCTGTTAGGAAGCGGTGAGCGTGTGCCAACCCAGCTCTATAATGGTTATGCAGAGCAAGTCGCCAGTCTTTACGCCAATATGCCGCAAGATCGCACCTTATTTTTCTAGGCTTTTTGAGGAATATCGTTTGAAGATGTAGTGATCTGAGGTTTCAGAAGATTAGCAATTCGCGTGGTTTCATCCAGACGATTATCGTTGTGCATAAAGAAATGATAAAGGGAAATCCGATCTATGGGTTTGGTATAGCCAGCTTCTTCCATCACTTTATGGAAAAGCGCCACCCGGCCTGTTTCTGGACGCAGTTCCGCTACATGGACGGATTTTCCCATAGCTGCCGCCTCTGATGTCATGTTAACGCTATCAGCTGTGACGATAATGGCATCACCAGCGTTTAATATCCATGGATAAGGATTAGGCGAAGTCCCATCCCACCACCAGTGTCGCGTTTCTGCCAATGGGCCTTTCATGACCTCAGCAGCATTGGCTAATGCCCTTCGTGAGGGCACCAGGATAAGAGCCGATTGGGTCATCGCTGCAACATTCGCCAGCAACTGTCCAAATCGATAATAATCTTGTTCATGCACTTGATAGCGGATGTTAGAGCCACCAATCATGACAACAATCTTACGGCCTTGGATGGATTTAACTTCATTAGGCATTTCAAACTTCTGGCTCATTAATGTTGCCATACGGTTAAGCGACCCTAGCGTAACTAGGATATTTTCACCGCGTATCTTGTCGTGCGAGGGCACGATAAGCCAATCAAACCATGCGGCAGGTAAACGCGGATTTTGGATATGAATGGTTTTGATTTTGCCGCGGCCAAATCGGCGCATCATTAAGGACAATCCTGCGTGGCGGCGGCCTGTGGTAATGACCAGATCAGGTTGTCCGTATTCGGCTAAGGCTTGCCGTAAAGCCCGCGGAAGAGGCAATAGGCCTGATTTTGCAAGCCTTGGAAACATTCTTGCCAAACGCGGTAAGGTTACGCGGATCAGATGGGGGTTCTCAGTCAAAGCCTCAGCCAGCCCAAGGGACTGCACCTCCATGCCCATCGTGCCATCGCTGATTACCCAGATATTAGGAAAAATGTTATTCGTCATCATAATGGCTTGGTCTCATATATTTGCATGAATGTAAATACGATGGGTTAATTGGGTAATATTATTGCCCTTTTTGCTAGATTAGAATAGTATTTGTACCGTATAAGGCTAATATCGCCTAAACAGGAAATGTCCATGAACAATAAAGCAAAACTTGATGATGTTGATCGCCATATTCTGCGTGATTTGCAAGAAGATGGCCGAATGACTAATGTGGACTTAGCTAAGCGTATCGGAATTTCAGCTCCGCCATGCTTGCGCCGGGTGCGTGCACTGGAAGATAATAATATTATTCGGGGATATCACGCGGATATCAACCCCGAAGCCTTGGGCTATTCTGTTACGGTATTTGCGTTTGTTGGGCTCTCTAGCCAAGCAGAACACGATTTGAAACAGTTTGAAAAGACCGTAAGCCAATGGCCAGAGGTGCGGGAATGCCATATGTTGGTCGGTGAAACAGATTTTCTGATGAAAATTATGGCCCATGATTGGGATGCTTTTCAGGTGTTTTTGACATCTAAATTGACGCCAGCACCAAATGTGAGCCATGTCAAAACCGCACTTGTTATTCGTTCCGGCAAACAAGGTATTGGTGTTCCCATCGACTGATCACGTTTGATCATATTCAGCAATATGGCATCGGGCTTACGGCAAGAAAGCGGCTTAGAGGCCAATTACCTTAATGCTTAGCACTTCATAGCTTTTAAGGCCGCGCGGGGTTGTTACCTCAACGCTATCGCCAACGCGCTTGCCAATAAGGGCTTTAGCAATAGGCGAAGATGTGGATATCAGACCCTTGGATAAATCCGCTTCATAAGGCCCAACAATGGCATATTCCGATTCATCATCGGTATCTTCGTCAGCAACCAAAACGCTAGTCCCAAAAGTGATAGTTTCACCAGTAATCTGAACGGCGTTAATCACTTCAGCACGGCTAACAACATCCTCAAGTTCTGCCACACGCCCTTCAATAAAAGATTGGCGTTCTCTGGCAGCGTGATACTCCGCGTTCTCTGAAAGATCGCCATGTTCCCTTGCATCAGCAATCGCTTTGATGACCGCTGGGCGCTCTTCGGTTTTTAATTTCATCAATTCCGCCTTGATTGTTTCAAGGCCAAGAGATGTGAATGGGATTTTTTCCATGGATAAGCCCTAATATTTTTTTATTATCCTAGCCTTTGCTAGCGCAAAAAAGCCAGAGAAAAATCAATTACCAAAAAAACGTCAATGATAATTGGTTATGCTTTCAAATAGGACTGAATAGACCGAACGGCAAGGGTGTCTTTACGAATTGTTTTGATCGCTATCACGGCGGCGTTTGCCTCTGGTACAGTAGTATAATAAGGAATGCTGTTGGTTAAAGCGGTTTGACGCAGGGAAAAGCTGTCTCTAACGGCGGCTTCTCCATGGGCCGTGTTAATCACCAGATCAATTTTCCCATCAAGCATATAATCCACGGCGTGCGGGCGGCCTTGCATGACTTTATTAACCGGTTCAGCAGGGATACCTGCCTCGGTTAAGGCCTTGGCTGTTCCAGAAGTGGCGACAATCTTAAAGCCTAATTCATGCAGACCTTTGCAGGCCGGAAGCAATAAGGCTTTATCTTCGTCTTTAACTGAAATAAAGACGGTGCCGCTATCAGGAAGAAATACGCTGGCGCCTAGCTGACTTTTGGTAAAAGCATGGCCAAAATCTGGGCCAATGCCCATCACCTCACCCGTGGATTTCATCTCTGGCCCAAGGAAGACATCAACGCCAGGGAAACGGGCAAAAGGAAAGACCGCTTCTTTAACAGCAACATGTTTCATAGTGATTTTCTTTAACCCGAATGAGGCTAAGGTTTCACCAGCCATCACCCGTGCTGCCAATTTCGCCATGGGTACGCCAGTGGCTTTGGCAACAAAAGGAACGGTTCGGCTTGCTCTTGGATTAACCTCAAGCAGATAGACCTGATTATCTTTGATAGCAAATTGCACATTCATTAACCCGACCACCCCAAGCGCCATAGCAAGGGCGATAGTCTGGCGTTCGATTTCGGCAATTTGTTGATCCGTCAATGTTTGGGGAGGAAGAGAACAGGCGCTGTCACCAGAATGAATGCCAGCTTCTTCAATATGTTCCATCACGCCGCCGATATAGACATCTTTGCCATCACATAACGCATCAACATCAATTTCCGTAGCTTGATTAAGAAAGCCATCAATCAGAACTGGGTTCTTACCCGAAACTATTACTGCACGGGTCATGTAATGTTCCAGTTGGTCAACGGAATGCACCACTTCCATTGCGCGGCCACCCAAAACATAGGAGGGGCGGATCACAACAGGGAAGCCAATGCGTTCTACGACTTCACGAGCATCAGCAATGGACGTAGCAATTCCATTAGCAGGTTGTTTCATCTCTAGTTTTTCAACAAGAAGCTGAAACCGTTCTCTGTCTTCGGCCAGATCAATTGCATCAGGGCTAGTGCCAAGAATGGGTATCCCCTCAGCCGCCAAAGCCGCCGCAATTTTTAGAGGCGTTTGACCACCAAGTTGAACAACCACGCCTTTAAGGTGACCCGATTGTTGTTCGGTGCGAATGATGGCAATGACATCCTCAGCGGTCAGTGGCTCAAAATAAAGCCTGTCTGAGGTATCATAATCGGTGGACACGGTTTCAGGGTTGCAATTGATCATGATGGTTTCATAACCCTGATCGCGTAATGCATAAGCGGCGTGAACACAGCAATAATCAAACTCAATGCCCTGTCCAATCCGATTAGGCCCACCACCAAGAATAATCACCTTTTCCCTGTCAGATGGCCGTGCCTCACACTGCCGCCCTGATGTGGCTTCATAAGTTGAATAGAGGTAAGCGGTATCAGACCCAAACTCAGCCGCACAAGTATCAATCCGTTTAAACACAGGGCGTATCCCCAGAGCCTCGCGGGTTTTCCGGATATCTGCTTCATCTTTATCCGTCAGGCTGGCTAATCGGCTGTCGCTAAAGCCCATAGCTTTGATCGTTAAGATAGCTTGTGGATCATCTGGCAGGCCGTTTTCGGCAATGTTCTGCTCACACTTAATGATCGCCTCAATTTCTCTAAGAAACCACATATCCCAATGCGTCGCTTCAGCAATGGCGTCTATGCTGACGCCATGCCGAAATGCTGTGGCGATCCGGATTAATCTCTCGGGAACGCGTTCTCCAAGCCAGCCATTGATCATATCATCAGAAAGATGGCCACTTTCGGTCGCAGGCATTTTGTCATAGCCAAGACCATCTAGGCCAGTTTCAAGGGAGCGCAGAGCTTTTTGAAAAGATTCGCGGAAACTGCGGCCAATCGCCATGGTTTCCCCAACCGATTTCATAGAAGTGCTGAGATGATTATCTGCGCCCGGAAACTTCTCAAAAGTAAAGCGCGGTATCTTGGTCACGATATAGTCAATCGTTGGCTCAAAACTGGCTGGCGTCACGCCTGTGATATCATTATCCAGTTCATCCAAGGTGTATCCTACCGCCAGTTTTGCCGCGATACGAGCAATTGGAAATCCGGTGGCTTTTGAGGCCAGAGCCGAAGATCGGCTCACCCGTGGGTTCATTTCAATAACCAACTGCCTGCCTGTTTTTGGGCAGACCGCAAACTGTACATTTGAACCGCCAGTATCAACGCCAATTTCACGAAGTACCGCCAGAGAAGCATCACGCATCTTTTGGTATTCTTTATCGGTCAGCGTCAGGGCTGGTGCTACCGTCATGCTATCCCCGGTATGGACACCCATTGGGTCAATATTTTCAATGGAGCAAATGATAATCGCGTTGTCAGCTTTGTCGCGAACAACCTCCATCTCAAACTCTTTCCAGCCAAGGACAGATTCTTCGATCAAAACCTCACTCACGGGGGATTTGAACAACCCGCGTTTTACAATCTCTTCAAACTCAATGCGGTTATAGGCAATCCCGCCGCCTTCACCGCCAAGGGTGAAAGAAGGGCGAATGATCGCAGGAAGACCAATTTTATCAAGCATTTCTAGGGCTGAATCAAGGGATTTTGCCAAATGAGAACGCGGGCTTTCAAGGCCAATTTTATCCATGGCTTTGCGGAAAAGCTCACGGTCTTCTGCCTTTTCAATAGCAGCAATGCTAGCACCAATAAGCTCAACACCGTATTTTTCAAGAAACCCCTGATGGGCCAGATTGAGCGCTGTGTTAAGGGCTGTTTGCCCCCCCATTGTTGGTAAAATGGCATCAGGTTTTTCAAGGGCAATGATTTTGCCCACCATCTCAGGAGTGATAGGTTCAATATAAGTTGCATCCGCCATATCCGGATCAGTCATAATGGTGGCAGGATTAGAATTGACCAAGATGACGCGATAGCCTTCTTCTTTTAGGGCTTTACAAGCCTGCGCGCCGGAATAATCAAACTCACAAGCCTGTCCAATAATGATGGGGCCAGCCCCAATGATCAAAATGGATTTGATATCGCTACGTTTTGGCATGATCAGACCTACTCAATTTCGTCTTGCTGATAAGATCGGCAAACCGTGTGAACAAATGATGAGCATCATGAGGGCCGGGTGAGGCTTCAGGGTGATACTGAACACAGAATACGGGCAATGTGGTGTGTTGCAGACCCTCAACGCTTCCATCAAAAAGGGAAATATGAGTGACGGCAAGATGTTCAGGCAGACTATCGGGATCAACCGCAAAACCATGGTTTTGGCTAGTGATCTCAATCATGCCTGTGGCTAATTCTTTCACCGGATGGTTAGCACCGCGATGGCCGCGCTCCATCTTATAGGTTTTTGCCCCAAACGCCTCGGCAATAAGCTGATGGCCAATACAGATACCGAAAATAGGGACACCTGTTTCGGCAATTTTACGAATAACCGGGGCAGCATAGGCGGCGGTCGCCGCAGGGTCGCCTGGCCCATTTGATAAAAACACACCATCAGGTTTCATCGCCAAAATGGTTTCGGCGCTGGTATCAGCGGGAACAACAGTAACCTTGCCTGCCGCATCACCAAGACAGCGAAGAATGTTTAGTTTACATCCAAAATCAAAGGAAACGATATGCTGACCCTGATCGGAGGTAGTCTTATAGTTATCATTAACCATATCCCACCCCCCTTCAGTCCACTGGTGGGTGCTGGCAGAGGAAACGCCAGAGGCTAGTTCCATGCCTTTAAGTCCGGGCCATTCTTTAAGCATTGCCTGAAGCGCAGGGATATCAAAGACACCATCATAATTGACGGCAAGTACACCTTTGGGTGCACCTTTATCGCGTATCCGTTGGGTGAGGGCGCGCGTATCAATGCCAGCGATGCCCGGCATAGCCATAGATTTAAGCCAATCATCAAGCGATTGTTTTGCTCGGTAATTAGAAGGCGGTGTTGGCAGGTGAGTAACAACCGCCCCAAGCGCCGCTGGGGTTTCGGTTTCAATATCAATGCTATTGGTGCCGGTGTTTCCGATATGCGGAAAAGTAAAGGTAATGATCTGTCCAGCATAGGACGGATCGGTGATAATTTCTTGATAACCAGTCATTGAGGTATTGAAACAAACCTCACCCACACGCATGGTTTCAGCCCCAAAACCGTGGCCTTTGAGGATGGTATTGTCTTCAAGAATCAATAATGCAGTGGGGTGTTCGAATGATGGCTGATATATGTCCGATAGATACGTTTTCATTCGCCTCACAAGTCCCAACCAAGCGGAACCCTTCGGATGGTTTTCTTATCGGTAAGCAAAGCATCCGTCAACCCATTAGCGATAAAATAATACAGGAATATGATCTTTGCTATCTGCCCACAGAATGATCACTTGATACGAGCGCGTGATATGGGCTAAAAGAGAGCCTTATTTTATAGGCAGATCACGAGGATGGTTATGTTGCGCGAAACCATACAATCTGAACTAAAGTCAGCGTTGAAATCAGGTGAAGCAAAAAAACTCAGCACTTTAAGGCTGATATCTGCCGCCTTGAAAGATAAGGATATCGCTGCTCGAACCAAAGGTAGTGGGGAGACGATCAGCGAGGATGAGATTTTAGCCTTGTTGCAGACCATGATAAAGCAAAGGCAAGAATCTGTCCGGCTTTACCGAGACGCTAACCGGAATGAACTGGCTGACGAAGAAGAACAGGAAATTACCATTATCCGTGGGTTCTTGCCTGAACAAATGGAACATGATGCTGTGATCAAGGCCATCAATGATACGATTGTCGAAGTTGGTGCCGAATCTGTTAAGGATATGGGTAAGGTGATGGGTGTGTTGAAACAGCGTTTCACCGGCCAGATGGATTTTGCTGTTGCCAGTAAGACCGTTAAGGATGTGCTCCTGAACCAGTGAGACAGAAACGGGTCAATCTGGTCATATCACCATCCCATTGGCACAAGACAGAAACTCGTAAGTGTGATCTGACGCATCTTTGAGGCAGAGGTAAAGGCCATGGCATTGCCACAGCAATTTATGGATGAACTTCGGCGCAGAGTGTCGCTGTCATCTGTGGTTGGCAAACGCGTAAAATTGATCTCACGCGGCAACCGCATGATTGGCCTATGCCCCTTTCATCAGGAAAAAACACCGTCTTTTCATGTTCGTGATGAAGATGGTTATTATCATTGCTTTGGTTGCGGTGTTAGTGGTGATGCCATTTCGTTTCTGCGGGAACAGGAAAGTATGAGTTTTATTGACGCCATTCATCATCTTGCTGAAATGGCAGGGATGACGGTTCCCGAACAACAGAAATTAAGCCCTGAAGAGCGTGAACAACGAAACAG
This sequence comes from Pseudomonadota bacterium, assembly GCA_027593125.1. Classification (GTDB taxonomy): domain Bacteria; phylum Pseudomonadota; class Alphaproteobacteria; order Puniceispirillales; family UBA1172; genus UBA12202. The sequence goes on from JAQCJL010000031.1 coordinate 11,486, forward strand.
CATGGCGCAAATGCTAGAAGATGCTGCACGGTTTTTTGAGCAAGCCTTGCATAAGGACATCGCTATCCATGCGAAATCATATCTAGAGAAACGGCAAGTCAGCCTTGCCAGTCAGACTCGATATCGGATTGGTTATGCCCCGGCGAGTGGGCTGTTGCCGTTTTTAGAAGAGCTTGGCTATAAGCCCGAAGATATTATTGCCGCAGGCTTGGTGCGGCGATCCACTCGTGATCAATCGTTATATGATAATTTTCGCAATCGGCTAATGTTTCCGATTAGAAATCCGCGTGGTGAGGTTATCGCCTTTGGCGGCAGAACATTGGGCGAAGACCAAGAGCCAAAATATCTAAACTCTGCTGATAGCCCAATGTTTCACAAAAAGCTGGTGCTATATGGCTTGAAAGAAGCTCGTGAACGCATCAAAGATGGCCTGCCAGTCATCGTATCCGAAGGTTACATGGATGCTATTGCTATCGACCAGTATCAGGTTGCTGGTGCGGTTGCACCCCTTGGTACAGCGCTAAATGAAGAGCAGATGATGTTGATCTGGAAAAGCACAGATGCTCCTTATTTGTGTTTTGATGGCGATGCAGCAGGACAAAGGGCGGCGGCGCGAACATTGCTGCGGTTGTTGCCAATATTAGAGCCAGGCAAGACGGTTCGGGTAATGCGCCTTCCAAAAGGGAAAGACCCTGATGATTTGCTTAAAGCTGGCGGCGGTGATGCTTTGCGCCAGATTATGGAGGCATCAGATAGTTTCGCAGATTCGTTATGGCACACCACATCTATGGATTTTGACCTGTCAAAAGCAGAGCAAAAAGCCAAATTCTGGCAAGTGATGAGGGATCATATTCGGCAAATAAATAATCCAGCAATGCGTGATTCGCTCGGGGATGATATTCGCGCCCGAATCAGTGCTATGCGTGGGCAATCCCAGCCTAATCTTAACGGTGGAAAAATCATTGGGAAGCGTCATGCCCAATCGACTGAGAATCTGCGCCCCAGCATCATCATGGCAATCCTTCTTCACCAACCAGAATTGATCCATGATGTGCACGAAGATTTAGTCAGATTAGATATTAAGGACAGGCTGGCAAAAAAAATGCTAAACATCATCGCTGAGAGTGTTACAATAACGAACCACCTTGACGAATCGACTTTCCGTCATCATCTCATGCTGGCGGGGATAAAAGAAGAAGACCTGACAAGTTTAATGGATAAGATCAAAACCCGTATCAGGTATGATCCGAGCCAGCTAAGTTTGGAAGATGCTAAAGCAAGACTTACAGAGTTGATATCATTAGAAATTCGCAGCTTAAGGTCTAGAACCGTTACTTCAATTCGATCTTAAATGACATCAGTTGATGGGATAATCCATGGCGCAAAGCAAAAAGAAAAAGCAGCAAGACAACGACTCAACCAAAGAGCAAGCAGATTTGGTTGAGGTATCGGCAAATGACGATTCGCCCGAAACACCGCGAATCAGCGAAGAATCGATCAAAGTGCTTCTAAAAACTGGTCGCGAACGTGGCTTTGTGACTCATGATGAGTTGAATAAAGCTTTGCCACAAGGTGAGCTAACCTCTGAGCAAATCGAAGACGTGATGGCAGAATTGAACTCTATGGGGGTCAATGTTGTTGATGCGGCTGATCAAGATGATGCGGCTGAAGAAGAAGATGAGTCTAATGAGCGTGCCGCCGGAAATATCAGTGATGAAAGCCGTGGGTCTGATGACCCTGTGCGAATGTATCTGCGCGAAATGGGTACAGTGGAATTGCTTTCACGCGAAGGTGAGATTGCGATCGCTAAGCGGATTGAAGCTGGCAGAGAACTCATGCTTGGCGGGATTTATGAATCGCCACTGACTATTCGTGCGCTGTTACAATGGCGTGATGAAATTGATCAGGGTCTGGTATTGCTTCGTGATGTCATTGATCTTGAGACAACTTATGGTCGCATCAATGGGGAAACGGATGATGCTATCCCCATTGAAGGAAGCGAAGATGATGACAGTGTCATCCTCAAAAGTCCTAAAATCGGTTTGAAAGATGATGATAAAGCCTCTGATAGTGATGACGACGAAGAGGAAGAGGAAGAAGAACAGGACAGCGAAAACAGCAATAATGACGGCGAGGCTGATGATCTCAATATGTCACTTGCCGCGATGGAAGATGCTATTCGCCAAGATGTCATGGATATGATGGAAGATGTCTTTGTTACCTTCAAAGAGTTAAGTCAAATCCGAGACAAACGGATTACCCAATTCAAAAAAGGGAATAGTGTTAATACGAAAATTGAAGAACGCTATATCACCTTGCGCCTGCAGTTAATTCAGCAAATGGAACATATCCTGCTGAACACTGGTCGCATCGAAGCCTTGATGGAACAGCTTTACGGTTTGAATAAGCATCTTACCCAGTTGGAAAGCCAGATGCTGTCCAAGGCGGTATCATGCGGTATTAAGCGGCCACAGTTCCTTGGGTTCTGGAGCGGGCATGAGCTTGATAAAGACTGGCCACCTGAAGACGCGGATAGCGCGGCTTGGGCAAAACTTAAGACAAAGCATGGGGAAGATATTGAGGAAATCCGGAAATCTATCATTCAGATGATGACCGAAATCGGAATGCCTGTGTTTGAGTTTAAAGAGCTGATCCAAGTTATTCAGCGCGGTGAGCGTGAAGCCGCTCGTGCCAAAAAGGAAATGGTCGAGGCCAATTTGCGGTTAGTGATCTCAATCGCTAAAAAATACACTAACCGTGGCTTGCAATTCCTTGATTTGATTCAAGAAGGCAATATTGGCCTGATGAAAGCGGTAGATAAGTTTGAATATCGGCGTGGGTATAAGTTTTCAACCTATGCCACGTGGTGGATCAGACAAGCTATCACGCGATCTATCGCGGATCAGGCCCGCACCATCCGTATCCCTGTGCATATGATCGAAACCATTAATAAACTGGTTCGGACATCACGCCAAATGTTGCATGAGATTGGCAGAGAACCAACACCCGAAGAATTGGCAGAAAAGCTATCTATGCCAATACATAAGGTGCGAAATGTTCTTAAAATTGCCAAAGAACCGATTAGCCTTGAGACACCAGTTGGTGACGAAGAAGATAGCCATCTTGGGGATTTCATTGAAGATAAGAACGCTGTTCAGCCCCTAGATTCTGCTATTTATGTTAGTCTTCGGGCGAAAACAACACTGGTTCTAGCAGAGCTTACCCCGCGTGAAGAACGAGTGCTGAGAATGCGCTTTGGCATTGGCATGAACTCTGACCATACCCTTGAAGAGGTTGGTCAGCAATTTAGTGTTACCCGGGAGCGTATCCGTCAGATTGAAGCAAAGGCTTTGCGCAAGCTGAAACATCCTTCGCGGTCAAAAAAGCTGCGGAGTTTCCTTGATAATTAGAGGAATTTCGGCTATTCGGAATTGGCTGGGCCTGTAGTTCAACTGGTTAGAACGCACCGCTCATAACGGTGTTGTTGGGGGTTCGAGTCCCTCCGGGCCCACCAGCTTCCCCCTAGTTTTACCAGCCTATTGGTATTGAGCAAATATTCTAAAATATATGGGCTGAAGCGGTGGCACTAACCACGGCTTCAATAAACAGGGTCTTGCCGCCACCTACATCAATACTGTCTACTTTGCGGAAAGATTCAGTATGAATATCAGTTCCCCCTGCGGCTTTAGCCTTAAGTTCTGCCTCATTACAGGCGGCACGTTCCGCGTGTTCAAGTGCGGCTTCTAGTTCGCTATAATCAGAAGGACCTTTGATAAGGTGAACCCGAAAGATACCATCAGCAGGTTGAGTGATGGTAATACGAGTGCTTTGCCGGATACTGCCTACGGCGGCGCCAATGGCTCCGGCCACATCAGCATCTTTGGGAACAATTAACTCCGCTTCTAATACGGCCCCAATAGCAGGATAATAACAGGCTGCTGACGCCCCTAGTGCAACCAATGGCTTATGCAGTTTTACGCGGGCAGAAAGAAAATCATCATTGGTTGGTGTCTTTTTCTGCTGGATCGCTGCTCGGATCATGCTGTTCAGAACGGGGTTCTGAGCTGACATATCATTGGGTTTCCCTGCATGAGCATTAACCGCATCCACAAGAGACAGACTGGATTGCAAAGAGAGTTGGTCCAATACCATTTCAGAAAATTGTTCAGGTGTTTCAGCTTGTCGTTTGCCCGCGCCTGTGCGTTGGCGCGCCATTAATTGACCAGCTTTTAAGGCTGCTATTTTATCAAAGCCATCAAAATGCCCCAGAATATGTGCCGCATCAGTAGGGGTGAAGGAAGCAATAAGCACCAAGCCGCGGGAAACTAGGCGATCAATTGCCCCTAAAGCTAATCGGGTTTCCGCTAGCTCTGATATAGCGGATACCCCTCGGTCACGGCAAGTTAGGGCCATGCGATATTCCGAACGTGTTAGCCAGTCTGGCGGGTCACCCGAAAACACAGGCACAACAAAACGAGCATCCGTGGCGCTTGGAACAGGGTTTTCTAATTGCTCATCAAGCGTTTTCATAATCTCTGGTGAGGTCATAGCCAATGAGGAAATCGGCACTGACCGTCTGGGCCCTAGTATCACCCCTCCTTGCACTCCACGATCCATCAGGCGAACTTCGCTATCACCGCCAAGACCACTGGTGCGAATATCTGCCGCCTCAACCATGGTGGACCATCCACCCACTGTTGCGCCCTTGGACGAAAGCCGAGGCGTTCCATTGGTCATAATCGTAATATCCGTTGTCGTGCCGCCGATATCGCTAATGATTGCATCCTTAACCGCGGCTAGATGTGCCGCTCCTGAAATGCTGGCAGCAGGGCCAGAAAGGATGGTTTCCACAGGCTTGATACAAGCCACATCTTCACTGATGAGAGAGCCATCCCCTTTGACGACCATCAGATCTGCAACGAGTCCGGCCTGATCTAATATTCCCTTTGTTGCTGTAATCTGACGATCTAGCAGATTAATCAATCTGGCATTAAGAAGCGCGGTTAAAGCCCTTTTCGGGCCTCCAAGTTCAGACGACAACTCATGGCTACAAGTAACAGGGCAGCCTGTGATTTCTCTTAGCAGGTCGCGCGCCATGATCTCATGTTCAGGGTTTCGGGTTGCAAAATGCCCTGCCAAGGCAAGCGCGCTAATTTCATTTTTATGTTTTTTTGCAAACTCTTCTAATGCCGCTATATCTAATTGCGCTTGTGGTTTGCCATCAGTTTTATGCCCACCATCAATAAAGGCCACGGGATCATGACCTAGAGAATGCCCAAGGTTATTTTTACCAAGGCTACTTTCAGAAAAGCCAATCATCACCAAACCAATGCGCCCACCCATGCCTTCGACAACCGCATTTGTGGCAAGGGTGGTGGACAGACAGACACGCCGGAGTTTTGGGCGTTCATCCGCAGATAATTTTTCAAGCACAGAATTGATCGCTTGGCCTAAACCAATAGAAAGATCAGCACGTGTTGTAGGCGCTTTAGCCTTTGCGATCAGTGCCCCTGATCCCGTTTCAATGAGGGCCGCATCAGTAAAGGTACCGCCTGTGTCAAGGCCAAGAATATATGCCATGGATAAACCTGTTTTAGGCTGCGCTGGATTGTGTGGCTAGAGAATGGTCAAGAAAATCAATGATCCACTGCCGCACCAGATGATTGTCGGTTTGTTCTGACAGGCTTTTCTTTGCCATTTCAGCTTGAGCAAGACCAATGGATTCTTTACGTCTATCAAGTAAGGCTTCGAGGTATTCATGCGTAAACTCAGGGTGACCTTGGGTAGTCAGCACTCGGCTCGGAATGACAAACGCCGCGTTAGGGCAGAATTGATCACCCAAGAGTGGCTTTGCCTGTTCAGGTAAACGAATGACTTGATCTTGATGCATGTAGAGCATTTTAACCATCTGGTTCGCTTTATGCTCACCAGGGAGATTGACTTGTTGAGACATTTCTTTAACGCCAGTGCCCCAGCCTTTATCAGACTTGGCAGCTTCTCCCCCAAGAGCATGGGCAATCGCCTGATGACCAAAACATATACCAATTAATGGAATATGGTTTTCGTAAACATCACGGATAAAATCCATCAAACGCGGTATCCATGGTAAGTCATCATAAACCCCATGCCGGCTGCCAGAAACGAGGTAAGCATCATAATCAGTGATCTGCTTTGGAAAATCACCATGACGCGTATGAATAAAAGACAGCGTAATCCGATCACGATATGGCGCAAAAAAATTGGTGAACATATCCTCATACGTTGGGTTATGAGGCAACATATCAATGCCAGTTTCCCCAGCCAGCAGAACGCCAAGTCGAACAGCTTTGGTCATGATTGTCCCTTACTTTAATCTAAAATCACCAAACATATGATTAATTTAGATATATAAAACTGAAACGTGGACAAATGCAATATGATCTTAGGGCCAATGCCCTAAATTGCGGGCATAAAGATTACTTTTAATGGTTCAGTTGTGATCTTGGGTTTTGTTAAGGGCGGCGTTGAGAACATAAAGTCGAATTTCACTGGAAAGTCCGCCATTTTTCTCCCCCATGGCTAGGCGTCGGCTTCGGTTGAGATCAATTTCTGCAACCAATGCCGACAAAGCCATTTGACGCGACTTAGCCATTTGCTGAAGCTCTTGCCAGAACGGCTGTTCCAATGAGATGGACGTGCGGTGGCCATTAATCGTCATTGAGCGTTTTATCATAAAGCCTGGCTCCAGTGATCAGATCAGGCAAAATTTCCAAATTGCCCTCCCCATAATATTGAGCGAAGAGGCCGATTGAGTAAAGCCTCCATCGGGCGAAGACGAATAGCGGACAAAAACATGATCTTCATTGGCATCAGGCTGTTCCAAAAACCGAAACCGAACATGATCCGCCATATCAATAGCAAAGATGCCAGCTTTGGTAAGATTACAGTCAGCAGTATCAATAATGACAAAATCAGAAGAAGTCATAATAGGCCGCAAGCCATCAGCCACCTGGACTTTGCCATTATTAGCGGCAAACGGGATATGGCAGAACAACGGCGGTTGGTGCGGTCAGGCGCATCACAAACGCTTCATTCGCGTCATTTAACGGGTCATGCCATTGACGTTGTTCCGCTTGACCCCAAAACAGGGAAAGGCCGGTTTAGCCGTGCCCTCGCGCTTGAGGTCGCGGCGGCATTTTATGCGGCTGGTCAAGATTGCGATGTGCCTATCACTTGGGGGGGAATGTGGTCACAATTTGAAGATACGCCCCATTTTGAAATCCCTATCAGAGGCCATTAAGACC
>JAQCJL010000165.1 GCA_027593125.1 Pseudomonadota bacterium
GGATCATGAAGGTGATGAAAGCTGACATGCCCAAAGCCAAGGCATAGGCATAGGCATAGGGTGTGATCACCCTGTGCTTAAATGATATAATTCCTACGAGGGTATCAACAACGATGCCCTCTTTTTGTTATAAGTAAGCTAAAGCAGATGGATAGGTTATGGAGATTATCCACAATGACCAATTCCTCAAAGTGCATAAATATTAATGATAAGAGCAAGCAATTCTGGACAAAACTTGCGATCTTTCTTAAATGTGAGGAATACATAAGGATGATGTGCCATGCTAACCGTAAATGACATTCGCAAAGCGTTTCTTGATTATTTTGCCAAGAATGATCATGAGATTGTAAACTCAAGCTCATTGGTTCCGCATAATGACCCCACTTTGCTTTTTACGAATGCAGGAATGGTGCAATTCAAAAATGTTTTTACTGGCGCAGAAAGCCGGAGTATTCCGCGTGCTGTCACTGCCCAAAAATGTGTGCGAGCTGGCGGCAAGCATAATGATCTTGAAAATGTCGGTCATACCGCCCGCCACCATACGTTTTTTGAGATGCTTGGAAACTTTTCCTTTGGGGATTATTTCAAAGATCAAGCTATTGAATTAGCGTGGAATTTGATCACCAAAGAATATGGTCTTCCCAAAGATAAATTGCTGGTGACAATTTATCATGATGATGATGAGGCTGCGGACTATTGGCGTAAGATTGCCGGATTAGCAGACGACCGGATCATTCGCATTGCGACATCAGACAATTTCTGGTCAATGGGTGATATTGGCCCATGTGGCCCTTGTTCTGAAATATTCTATGATCATGGCGATCACATTCCTGGTGGCCCTCCGGGTTCTCCTGATGAAGATGGGGATCGTTTCATTGAAATTTGGAACCTAGTCTTTATGCAATTTGAACAGCGTGGTCCTGACGATCGTGTTTCTCTGCCCCGGCCATCAATTGACACAGGCATGGGCATTGAGCGGATTGCCGCGATCATGCAAGGTCAGCATGATAATTATGATATTGATCTGATGCAGCATTTGATCAAAGCCTCGGCAGGCCATGCTGAGGTGGACGCTGATGGTGAGCATAGAGTATCGCATCGCGTGATTGCTGATCACCTGCGTTCATCTTGTTTTTTGATCTCGGATGGGGTTTTGCCATCGAACGAAGGCCGTGGCTATGTTTTGCGCCGGATTATGCGGCGCGCCATGCGTCATGCGCATCAGATGGGTTGCCGCGATCCGTTGATGTATAAACTTGTTCCTGCCCTTGTTGAAGTTATGGGTGGGCACTACACCGAATTGAAACGCGCCGAAAGCCTGATGACTGAAATTCTGAAATTAGAAGAAACCCGCTTCAAGGAAACTTTAGATCGTGGGTTGCGTATTCTGATGGATGAAGTGAAACAAAACCCCGGGGCTGGGAGCCTCGATGGCAAAATAGCCTTTAAGCTTTATGACACTTACGGTTTTCCTATTGATTTGACCGAAGATGTGTTGCGTGGCCATGGCTGGGTTGTTGATCAATCTGGTTTTGATGCTGCGATGGAAAAACAAAAAACCATGGCACGGAAGGCCTGGTCTGGTTCAGGTGATAAAGGGATGTCGCCGGTTTATCTGAATATTGCAGATAAAAACGGAGCTACTGAATTTTTAGGGTATTCCACGACAACGGCTAACGGCATCATTTTAGCCTTGGCGCAAGATGAAACGGAAAAAGATCAGATTGCAGCAGGGGAAACTGCTACTTTGGTATCAAATCAAACCCCTTTCTACGCAGAATCTGGTGGTCAGATCGGTGACAAAGGGGTTATTTATGATGAGGCTTCGGGCAAGGAAGTCGCACAAGTCACGGATACATGGAAAACGCCATCTGGAGTATTTTTTCATGTGATCACGGCAAGCGATACCCTTCACGTGGGTCAGGCCTGCCGCTTTGAGGTTGATGCCGTGCGGCGTCAGCATCTGCGCTGTAATCACTCTGCTACGCATCTGTTACAAGAAGCTTTGCGTGAGGTGCTGGGCACCCATGTGATGCAGAAAGGCTCAATGGTTAGCCCTGATCGCTTACGTTTTGATTTTAGCCATACCCGCCAAGTTGAGGCGGACGAGCTGAACACGATTGAGGCATTGGTCAATCACCGCCTGATGATGAATAGTGAAGTCACCACTCGCATCATGACACAAGATGATGCGATTGCCGAAGGGGCACTTGCGCTCTTTGGCGAGAAATATGGTGATGAGGTAAGGGTGGTATCCATGGGTGGAACAACAGAAATGCCAGGCCGTGCGGCATGGTCTGTGGAATTATGTGGCGGCACCCATGTTAACCATACTGGTGAGATTGGTCTCTTTAAGATTGTTGCTGAAACTTCGGTTGCTAGCGGTGTTCGCCGAATTGAGGCAGTAACAAATGATGGTGCTATGCAGTGGATCAAAGATCGGCTTGATATTTTGTCCGTATCATCACAATTGCTGAAAACGACCCCTGAACAATTATCAGCAAGGCTAGAAGTCCTGATGCAAGAGCGGAAGCAGGCTGATCAGATGATCGCTGATCTTCGTCGGAAATTGGCATCAGGTGGGGGCGACAGCAGTGCTGTCAGCCAAAAGATCGGCGATATTGATTTTATGGGGAGGCTATTATCCGATACCCCAGCCAAAGATCTGAAAACCGTTGCTGATGGCATGATGGCGAAAACATCAAAAGGCGTGGTTGTGCTAATTTCTGTTTCTGATGGGAAAGCATCGATCGTTGTCGCGGTATCCAAACCCATAACAGATCAGATCAATGCTGTGGATCTGGTGCGGATTGGCGCAGAACAGTTAGGCGGCAAGGGCGGCGGCGGTCGGCCTGATCTGGCTCAGGCTGGTGGGCCTGATGGGGATAAAGCCGAAGCCGCCATTACCGCTATTCTTGAAGTGACTAAGCAAAAGCTAGGCTAATTAGCTGGTCATTTTAGCCTTAAGATTTTGGTCAATGGCATCAAGAAACTCATCTGTTGACAAAAACGCCTGCTCTGGCCCGATCAAAAGGGCAAGATCTTTGGTCATTTGTCCATTTTCAACTGTCCTGATAC
>JAQCJL010000032.1 GCA_027593125.1 Pseudomonadota bacterium
AGGCTGAACCACAAAATTAGTAATTGTGGCGAGGCTGTCAAATTTATCCGCCCAGATGCCTGTGATCAGGCCAATCACCGCCATTATCCCTGTTGAAAGCAACAAAAACACCGCTGCTGCCAGAGGATTTACCGGTATCACATTCACGTCAAAAAACAGCATGGTAAGCATTGCCGTTACCGCAACCATGACCCCGCGTGTGACACCTGCCGCTACCATCGCAAAAAACAATTCATAAGGGCCAAGCGGCGGCATCACTAAATCAACAATATTGCCCTGCACTTTACCAATCACCAAAGACGAGGAAGTGTTTGCAAAAGCATTTTGCAAGGCCGCCATCATCACCAGACCTGGGGCAAGAAACGGGATCAGGTCAATGCCGCTCGAGATTTGCACCCTATTACCAATAGCCACCGCAAATACGGTTAAGAATAGCCAAGTGGTAACAACTGGTGCCCCTACGGTCTGACCTAAAATCTTAACAAAGCGCATGACTTCACGGTGATAGAGCGTGAAAAACCCAATACGATTGATATGGCCAATGGCAATTGGCCGGATCACCGCCTGATGTGGGGCAGAGGTTTTATTAATGTTGTGTGTCGACATGGGCGCAACATATTCGGTATGCTAGGATAAAGCAAGATCACGGCGCATCATCTTGCCGAAATGAGCGTCTTTATGGAAAGGATTATCATGGCCATGCCGCCATCAGATGATCGCCTTAAGCGGCGGCTTGAAAATAAGGCTCTTAGCTATCTTGGGCGGTTTTCATCAAGTGAAGCCAATTTTCGGCATATTCTGTCTCGCTTTGGTAAGCGGAAATGCCTGCCCAAAGATGCTGATGATGAGATGGAAACCCAGTTTTTATTGCAACTCGGCACACAGATTGATGCGCTAGTCGCGCGTTATCGCGACTGTGGTTATATAAATGACAACGATTATGCGTTATCACGCGCGCGGCATTTGCGCCAAAAAGGGCATTCCCATTACCGCATCCGCCAACACCTCCAAAGCAAGGGGATTGACGCCTTTACCATTGAAACAACCATGACCGATGGTGAGTTGGGTGGCCATGAGGCCGAACAAGATGCTGCAAAACGCTATGCCAGAAGACGGCGGCTTGGGGTTTATGCCTCCGCGAAAGCCACTTCAAAACCTGATTGGCAGAACCGGCATCTGGCAAGTATGATAAGGGCCGGCTTTAGTTATGATATTGCGAAAGTGGCGCTGTTGAGTGATGAGGAATAACCTTAAAAAATCAACCAACCAGCGTATCATCATGGGCGGTATTGTTCTGATGACACAAAACGGATAGATTTATAACGCTTTGAATGAGAACGAAGAGGGTATTATGTCTGATCATCATTTGTTTCCACCAACACCAGACCGCGCCAAAAGCGCTTTGATTGATAATGATGGCTATCAAGCCATGTATAAGCGGTCTATCGAAGACCCTGATGGGTTTTGGGGAGATATCGGGCGTGAACAAATCGACTGGATCAAACCTTTTACCCGCGTTCAGAACACCACCTATGATGCCAAAACCTTGAGCATTAAATGGTACGAAGATGGAACGCTTAATGCCAGTGCAAACTGTCTTGATCGCCATCTAGAAACCCGTGGTGATCAAACTGCACTTATTTTTGAAGGTGATGACCCCTTGGTCAGCCGTCATGTGACCTATCGGGAATTGCATGAAGAAGTCTGCCGGCTTGCAAATGTGCTTAAGGATCGCGGCGTTAAGGCTGGTGATCGCGTCACTATCTATATGCCCATGGTGGTTGAAGCCGTAGTAGCGATGCTTGCAGTTGTTCGTATTGGGGCTATCCATTCTGTTGTCTTTGGCGGCTTTTCCCCTGATTCTCTGGCTGGCAGAATACTGGATTGCCAATCTGCGTTTGTGATTACCGCAGATGAAGGCGTACGCGGCGGCAAAACCATTCCGCTTAAAGCCAATACAGACAAAGCCCTTGAACAATGCCCTGATTGCCAAACAGTGATTGTTGTCAAACGCACGGGAGGACAGATTGCATGGCACGATGGCCGTGATTATTGGTATCATGAAGAATTAGCAAAAGTGTCCGCAGATTGCCCCCCCGCCGAGGTTGGCGCCGAAGACCCCATGTTCATTCTCTATACCTCAGGATCAACAGGAAAACCAAAAGGCGTGCTTCATACCACAGGTGGCTATATGGTTTATGCTAGCCTGACCTTCAAATATGTCTTTGATTATCAACCGGGTGATATTTACTGGTGCACTGCGGATGTGGGCTGGGTAACTGGACATAGCTATATTGTTTATGGCCCATTAGCCATGGGGGCAACTGGCGTTATTTTTGAAGGCGTTCCCACCTATCCCGATGCTGGGCGTTTCTGGCAAGTGGTAGAAAAGCATAAAGTGAATACCTTTTATACCGCCCCAACCGCTATCCGCGCCTTGATGCGTGAAGGCAATGACTATGTTACTCGTTATGATCGGTCATCACTAAAAACCCTAGGATCCGTGGGGGAGCCTATCAATCCTGAGGCATGGATGTGGTACCATGAGGTTGTAGGCGAAAGCCGTTGTCCCATTGTCGATACATGGTGGCAAACTGAAACCGGCGGTATCATGATCACGCCTTTGCCAGGGGCTACGCCTCTAAAACCTGGATCAGCGACCCGACCCTTTTTTGGCATAAAGCCCGTGTTAGTGGATAACGATAACAACCCCCTTGACGGGGCAACTTCGGGCAATCTGTGTATTGATCAATCTTGGCCGGGACAGATGCGTACTGTTTACGGAGATCATGAGCGATTTATTTCCACTTATTTTACCACTTTCCCTGGCCGATATTTTACTGGTGATGGATGCCGCCGGGATGAAGACGGGTATTACTGGATCACAGGCCGGGTGGATGATGTGATCAATGTTTCTGGTCACCGGATGGGCACAGCTGAGGTAGAATCCGCTCTGGTCGCCCACGCTAAAGTGGCTGAAGCTGCCGTGGTGGGTTATCCACATGACATTAAAGGACAGGGGATTTACGCCTATGTCACTTTACTAGCTGGACTGGAAGGCGACGACGCCCTGATGCAAGAGCTAAAGCAATGGGTACGCAAAGAAATTGGGCCTATCGCAACGCCTGATGTGTTGCAGTGGGCCCCTGGCCTGCCAAAGACTCGTTCAGGTAAAATTATGCGGCGAATATTGCGCAAGATTGCCTCAAACGAAATTGACAGTCTTGGAGATACATCCACCCTCGCCGATCCGGCGGTGGTGGATGATCTGGTGGCTAATCGGCCTAATAAAGGTTAGCCGCCTTTTGTGTCAGCCTTCTGAAGCTTGTTGCGTAAGCCCAAGTTCAATGGCACGGCACACCGCATGGGTACGGTTTTTTGCGCCAAGCTTACTACGCAGGCTTTTGAGGTGATGCTTTACCGTCACTAATGCTATGCCGTATTTGATGGCAATTTCTTTATCTGACTGTCCTGCCAGCAAGCCGGAAAGCATATCCAATTCTCTGCCAGTCAGATCATTAACAGGCAAAAAGTTTTTCTCACCTTGTGCAAAACTGGTTTCTTGAGGCATGAAAATCTGACCCTCAATCATCAAGGTAAGAGAACTGAAAAACGCCCTAATCCCAATATTCTTTGGAAAATAGCCCATTGCTCCAGCTTCAAGCACCATGCGCATTTCTGAACTGCTTGTGGGGGAACCCATAATTGCAACAGGGACCTCACGGCGAGTGATCTCAAGAATTCGGGTCAATCCTGACAAACCTTTCATATCTGGCAGTCCCAAATCTAAAATAATCAGACCGGGAGAAATGCCTCTATTGATCAGCGCTGTCACTTCACTGATACGGTTTGCAGGATGTATTTCCATGGTTTCATCACGTTGAAGCGATTCTTCAATGATCAGGTCTCGAGAAAAAACGTTGGCATAAGCAAGAATAATGTCCATGAGTTCCTCCATGAATATGGTACATCTCTGCTGACTAACGGGGGAACACACTGCCGTAAAAACAAAAGGTTTATCAACATTGAGTATTATAATACTCAATGTTGATAAGATTTCCTACTGCTTTTTTGATTCATTTTTTACCATTTCGTATCATCCCATCGGTATCGTATAGAAAGAACCACCGTTTTCTGCCGATCAAATGGATCTTTTGATTGTGATGTGGTGGCATTTAATTCCAGCATAAGCCCATATTTAGTAACAGATGATGGGGCAAAGGTGAGTTTAGCCGAATGATGCCAAATATCATGGGGATTGCGCCGCCAAGGCCGCGAATGCATCAACCGCTCTTGCTCAACTTGGCGCGGATGATCCACCGCCACCACAACCGGTGAGAAAGGTTTGCACCAAAAGGGTGCTAGCCAAAAGAAGGAAAAAAGCCCGGGACTTTCGGGGAATGACACTCAATACCTGCATAACCTGACCTATCCAAAAAGGGTATTATCAGTAAGCAGGTCATCATTTGATATGATGCCAAGGCCAAAAAGGAATCCTCTGAAAGTAGGATAAGCCGTGCTATTGCCATAATTGGCAAAATGATCCGAATCAAAACATTAACGAGAAAGCTAAAATCAGGCCCTTAAGCAGAAAGCCTTGCATAGGCCGCCATCAAATCACCGATGAGATCATCAGGATGTTCAAGCCCTACCGATAGCCTGATATGCCCCTCAGATATGCCTAATTCATGTTTTTGATCAGCATTAAGGCTGCTATGGGTAGTGGTATAAGGATGACAAATCAGGGATTTTGCATCACCAAGATTATTCGAGATATCAATCAGCTTGAGATGATTTAGAAAGGTAAAGCTAGCTTCTTTCCCCCCAGGCAAGGCAAACGCAACCACCGTTCCCCCATGCTTCATCTGGCGTTTAGCCAGATCATATTGTGGGTGACTTTCTAAATAAGGATAATACACCTTTATATCAGGACAATGGGTTTCCAGATATTGGCCGATATGATGTGCTGAGGTCACCATACGATCGACGCGATACGGCATGCTTTCCAAAGATTTCAGGACAACCCAAGCGTTAAATGGGCTAAGCGATGGACCAGTTCGGCTTAGAAACTTAAAAATCGCATCATCAACAATATCGCTCGAACCAAGAATCGCTCCAGCAAGAACACGGCCATGACCGTCCATATGCTTTGTCGCAGAATAAATCACCACATCAGTGCCCAAAGCTAGAGGTCTCTGTCCCAATGGGGTGGCAAAAACATTATCAACCACCATTAATGCGCCTGCTTGATGGGCTAGCGTGCTAACCGCCTCTAAATCGACCAGCTCAAGCAAAGGATTAGATGGTGTTTCTACAAAAACCATCTGGGCAGGTTGTGACAAAGCGGATTTCCATGCCGACATATCCGTGCCATCAATCAATTCGGTAGTTATTCCCCATTTGGGCATAATTTCTGTCAAGATTGTATAGCATGCCCCAAACAGTGCCCGGCTTGCCACCACCCGATCACCTGCCTTTAACAGACTTGCCATCGTAGCAAATACCGCCGCCATGCCAGAGGACGTCATCCGGCATGCTTCTGCCCCCTCAAGCTGTGACAAACGGTTTTCCAACATTCGCACCGTCGGGTTACTATAGCGAGAATAGACAAAGCGATCTTTTTCCCCGTTAAAGGACGATTCTGCCTCCTCAGCAGAGGAATAAACATAACCTGAGGTGACATAAAGCGCCTCTGAGGCTTCATCAAACTCAGATCGCTGCAGACCCCCACGAACCGCAATGGTGTCCGGATGATAGACAGGATTTTTAGTCATAGTTTTTATTTCTGCCGTAGTCTTTATGATTAGCTGTTGCCCACAAAATTGTGCCTAAATTGGTTTAAGGCCTTGGCGCATGCTTGGCAAGGATTCTCTGAAGTGTGCGGCGGTGCAGTTTCAACCGTCTTGCCGTCTCTGAAACATTCCTGCCGCATTGTTCATAAACACGTTGAATATGTTCCCACCTAACCCTATCAGCAGACATAGGGTCTTCGGGTGGTGGCGGCATAGCTTCGCCTTTTTGCAGAAGCGCTGCAACAATCGCATCTGGATCAGCAGGTTTAGGCAGATAATCAATTGCCCCTGCTTTAACCGCCGCGACTGCTGTAGCAATATTGCCAAATCCCGTCAAAATCACGACCCGGCAATCTGCCTGATGATCATGAAGCATCTGGACAATATCAAGACCACTTCCATCTTCAAGCTTGAGATCAAGAATAGCATGAGAGAAACGGTCAGCTTTAATTTTGGTTCTGGCGTCAGAAAGCCCTGATGCCATTGTCACTGTAAAGCCCTTGCGTTCCATCACTCGCGCTAAACGGCCTAATAGCGGCTCATCATCATCTACAATAAGCAATTTTCGTTCGGTTAGCGTCATCATGGGTTTCCTCAATCTTATTTATACATAGTTTCTTCTTTGAAAAACACAAGCCAAGCACATCAAGCTTTCCAGCCAACATCAACATTTGCGCGTGGTAAAATGAAAGTGACTATAGCACCGCCCTCTTTCTTATTTGACACTTCAAGTCTGCCGCCCAAGCCTTCTATCATTGTGCTGCTGATAAATAGACCTAAACCCATATGACCGTCAGCCCCAGCACGGCTTGAATTATAGGGCTGTCCTAACCGGTTAAGAATCGCTGTCTTGAAGCCGGGTCCATCATCGCTGACCTTTATAATAATGCTATTTTTATCCCAACTGACATCAATTGTAACTTTTGTTTTGGCAAATTGTGCCGCGTTATCAATGACCATTTCAAGGCTATGATTGATATCCGGCCTTCTGGACAACACAGGGGCAGGCCCTTCACGTGGTCCAGTTGAACTCAAATGAATGATATCACGAATATCCGTAAAGCGGTCATCCACCAAGCCTTGTATCAGTGCCATAGCAGCAACAGGGTCATGACTCATCTGGTCAATTTGGTTAGCATCTTCATTAAGTCCGGCAAGTATCTGCCGACAGCGTTCCGTTTCTATCTTTAGGGCTCTAATTTCTTTTGCTAACTCGGCGCGATCTGCCTTTTCTTCTAACAGCTCTTCCAATTCATGACTAATCAGAGTGATTGAATTAAGAGGAGAGCCAAGTTTATGCGCCGCTACTGTGGCAAGACTGCCAAGTGAGAGCATTTGTTGCTCTTGAGCCATATTGAATCTGGCATCAGAAAGCGCCCTTACAATATATCTGGCATGACTGGTTAACAGACCTGTATATATGCCAATAAATGCTACCGCCAGCACCAGAGCCACCCATAACCCAATAAGATAAACGAGGGGCAAATGTGGGGTATCACCACCCCATGGTAAGGGCAGATGATAGACAGAAAGCAGGCTGGCAAGCACCGCCACCATCATCATTAGCAAAAAGGTATAACGTAGCGATAGCAGTGATGCTGATACGGTCACAGGTGCCAACAACAATACCGCAAACGGATTGGTTAATCCGCCAGTTAAAAACAGTAAGGCAAATAGCTGTAAGGTATCAAAGGTCAGCAAAACAAACGCTTCATGATTTGTCATCCGCGTTCGATTACGGTTATAGAAAAGATGCCCAATATTCACTACCGCTGCCAGCAAAATTACACCCAGCGTTGCGAATAACGGCAGTTCATACCCCAGACCGACATAAACAATAATCACGGTCAGCAACTGACCTGCTAGCGCAATCCAGCGGACAATAGCTAGCTGATTACTATTGATCAGGTCATTGATTTGAAGAAAATAATAATCCTGCTGTAACATCAGTGTCTTACCTTCAATGAGGGTGTTTAGACATCTAGATTAGCCACTTTCAACGCATTCTCTTGAATAAAGTTACGGCGTTCTTCCACCGCTTCGCCCATCAACATAGCAAAGGATTCTTCGGCCGCATCCTCATGATCAATGGTCACTTTTAAGAGCGTGCGTTGATTGGGATCAAGAGTGGTTTCCCATAATTGTTCAGGGTTCATTTCCCCAAGCCCTTTATAGCGGGAGACTTGCGCCCCTTTGCGGCCCAATTCAAAAACATGATTGACCATATCTAGCGGTCCTTGCACCTGAAGGGTTTTGCTGCCAGCAATCAACCGCGCAGGTTTGGCAAAATGATCTTGCAAAATAGCGGTGATAGGGTCTAGATGGCGCGCTTCTTCGGTGGTCAAAAGCCGCGGGGACAGATGATAACGTTCGGTTACACCACGGAGGGTTCGCGTGATTTCCATCACCTTACCTCCAGGGATATCCCCTTGTTCCACTACTGTCCCTTGCCAACCACGTTCTAGCGGTTCAGCTAACCCTTCAAGCCGCCGTGCCAGATAATCAGCAGCTTCATGATTTGTGATGCTTTCGCTAGACAGGATGCCAGCAATCACCGCCTGTTCCAATACATGAACTGATCCAACGATGCGTGCCATGGAATGAATGCTCTTGCTTGCCTTTATCGCCGTCATCATCAATGCGTCGAGATCAGCGCCGCCAATCTGTTGTCCGCCAGCCAATTCAAGAAAAGCATCTTTCAACCCTTGTTCTTTAAGGTAAAGATCCATAGCAGGCTGATCTTTGAGATAAACTTCGGATTGCCCACGCTTAGCCCGGAACAAAGGCGGCTGAGCAATAAACAGATAACCTCTCTCAATCAGAGGTTTCATATGGCGGAAGAAGAAGGTCAACAACAATGTCCGAATGTGACTGCCATCCACATCCGCGTCAGTCATGATGATGATACGGTGGTAGCGTGCCTTATCAGGGTCAATTTCAGCGTTTCCAACCCCTGCGCCAATAGCGGTAATCAATGTTCCTAATTCGGCTGAACCTAGCATTTTATCAATTCTTGCGCGTTCAACATTAAGGATTTTTCCGCGCAACGGCAAAATAGCCTGATTCGCACGATCTCGCCCTTGTTTTGCTGACCCTCCTGCTGAGTCCCCCTCAACCAAGAACAACTCAGATTTCTCAGGATCTTTTTCCTGACAATCTGCTAATTTCCCCGGCAGGCTGGTGATATCAAGCACCCCTTTGCGCCTTGTTAATTCTCGCGCTTTGCGAGCGGCTTCACGCGCAGCGGCAGCTTCATATGCTTTGGATACTACCTTTTTCGCCTCTGCAGGGTGTTCCTCAAGCCACTGCGTTAACGCATCTGCCACAGCCTGCTCAACAATTGGGCGTACTTCTGATGAGACTAGTTTATCCTTGGTTTGCGAAGAAAACTTAGGATCTGGGACTTTAGTGGAAATAATAGCGGTTAGCCCTTCACGCGCATCGTCCCCTGATAGTTGGGTTTTCTCACGCTTGGCAATGCCGCTTTCTTGCGCGTAATTATTAATCACCCGTGTCATCGCCGCCCGAAATCCCGCCAAATGCGTGCCGCCATCTCGCTGAGGAATGTTGTTGGTGAAACACATTGTGGTTTCATGATAGGAATCTGTCCATTCTAAGGCTAATTCCACCCCGACACCTTCTTTTTCGCTATTCGCGGTAATCGGGTCATGCAGGGATTGGCGTGTCCGATCTATCCAAGTGACATATTCGCGCAAACCCCCATCAAACTTAAACTCTCGTTGTTTTTGTTCCGCTTGTCGGTCATCCGTGAGGACAATGGAAACCCCGCTATTAAGAAACGCCAATTCGCGCAACCGATGTTCCAAAATGGAAAAATCAAACTCCACATTGGTGAAGGTATCTGTTGAAGGGGTAAAGGTGATGGCGGTTCCTGTTTCGTCCCCAGCATCGCCAACGACATCTAGTGGGGCCTCGGATTCCCCGTGAACAAAAGCCATGTGATGAAGCTTGCCATCACGTTTAATGTTTAACTCTAGCCGAGCACTCAGTGCATTAACCACAGACACACCAACCCCGTGCAATCCACCAGAAACCTTATAGGTATTGCTATCAAACTTACCGCCAGCATGAAGTTGAGTCATAATTACCTCAGCGGCGGAAATGCCTTCTTCGGAATGTATCTGCGTGGGAATTCCGCGTCCATTATCAGTCACGGTAACGGAACCATTGCCGTTAAGGGTGATCGTGACTTTATCGCAATATCCGGCTAATGCCTCATCAATGGCATTATCCACGACCTCATAGATCATATGGTGCAATCCTGACCCGTCATCGGTGTCACCGATATACATCCCAGGCCGCTTACGAACTGCATCAAGGCCTCTTAGAACCTTAATCTGATCCGCGCCATATTCATTTTCGGTAGCGGTGGGTTGATCTTGATCGCTCATTTACTTTTCCTTCCTTTGCCAATGCGTTGCGTTACATATCATCGGCATTATAAGAGTTTCCCCTGATCCAACCGGATCACAGTGGCATCACGGCTAATTGGCGAAAAACTGACATGATCTGTTCCGCTGAACCACACTTGACCTGAAAGTTCTGCGGTCAGATCAAAAAGCGCTTGCCGTCTTTCCGCATCTAAATGCGACGCAATATCATCAAGCAACAGGATTGGCGGCCGATCAAGGCGTTGGTTTTGCATCCGCGCGTGGGCAAGCACAACAGAAATCACAAGGGCTTTTTGTTCACCTGTGGACGAGGCTTCAGCCGTATTTCCCGTGCGCGAATGGCGCACCTCAAGCACGCTGTTATGGGGCCCGGGCATGGTGGTCTGGCCATCCTGCCGCGATTTCCGCGCAGTTGCCATAATCCGATCTTCGACATCCACCGCTGGCATATGTGTCAACCACTCTTCAGCCTCACCCAGCAACCTTAACCTTGCTTCCGGAAACCCTGCCATTGGGGTTGAAGCTTCGAGGTCAAGCGCATGAACCATAGCAAGACGCGCCGCAATGATAGCAACCCCTGTTCCAGCCATTTCTTGTTCAATCGCAGAAATCCAGCTTTCTTCTGCCTGATCTTCTAACAGGCGTTTGCGTTGCCGCATGGCACGGTCATATCGCGACAATCGCCCTGTATGCGCTGGATCAAACGCCACAACCAACCGATCAAGAAACCGCCGCCTATCGCTTGGCGCTGCTGCTAGCACCCCGTCCATATCAGGGGTCAACCAAGATACGGCCAAGCGTTCTGCCAAAGCTGTTTGTGAGGCAGGCACGCCATCAATACGAATAGCACGCCGCCCCGTATCATCCGAGGCTTCTTCCCCGGTGCCAACCTTAAATTGCCCATACTCAGTCATGACATCAGAAGAGACTGCCCATAGCCAGTTTTCATGTGGCCGATCTTGGGCAAAACCTGTTTTCACCAATTGCTCACGGCGAGCGCGGCGCAATCCTCTGCCGGGGGCAAGCAATGATATCGCTTCCATAATATTTGTTTTGCCAGCACCATTAGGGCCAATCAGCACCACAGGGCGCGCATCAAGAGCAATTTCAAGATGCTCATAATTCCTAAATCGGGTCAGCACCAGATGGCGTATCCATGCCAAATGTGTTTTCACATCAGGCTGAAGACAGGGTTCTGGTGCAATAATATTCATACTAGCATGCCAGATCAGACGCGCATAGGCATGACCACGAACAAGCTAGCATCATCCATGGGTGAACGGATCAGGGTTGGGTTTGATGGCTCGGCAAAAGCAAACTCCATATCATCACCTTCGATCAGGTTGGTAATATCCAAAAGATACCGGGCATTAAAGCCAATCTTCATGTCATCATCGCCCCAGTTCGTCTCAATTGTCTCTGTTGCAGACGCTTGGTCTTGCGTATTAGAAGCAGAGATGGTCAGGCCACCATTACTAAATGTCAGTTGAACGGTTCGGGTTTTTTCTGCCGAAATCGTGGATACCCTATCTACAGCAGCACTGAAATCAGCGACTTTTACCACCGATTTGCGCTGATTGTCTTTTGGTACCACCCGTTCATAATCAGGGAAGGTGCCGTCAATCAGTTTAGTGGTCATCACCACTTGCCCAAGTGAGAACCGAGCACGATTATCAGAAAGCCCTACCTCAACATCACCATCATAGTCTTCCATCAAGCGAAACAGCTCTGTGTAAGCTTTGCGCGGAATAATTACCGCAGGCATGGTTTCTGCGCCTTGAGGCAAATCCATCTGGGTTAACGCTAACCGATGACCATCTGTTGCGACAGCGCGCAATTTGCGGTCAGGGGATTGGTGAAAATAAATTCCGTTAAGATAATAGCGCGACTCTTCTGTTGATGTTGCCATGCGAGTCAATTCAATCATGTCCTTGAGGTCTGCGGCAGGCAATTGAAAGACAACTGGCATTTCCGTTGCGCTAATGGCGGGAAAATCCTCAACCGAGAGTGTAGGCAAGCGGAACGACGATCGGCCTGCACTAATCTGCGCCTGACCCTGATTATCCGCAGTTAAGCTAATTTCTGAGCCTTCAGGAAGCTTTCGCACAATATCATAAAGCATATGCGCTGGTGTGGTAATCACGCCTTCTTCGCTAACCGAGGCGCTTACCGTTTCGACCATATCCATTTCCATATCCGTGGCGGTTAGCCGCAATTGGCCTGCTTCAGCGCGGATCACCAAATTAGATAAAATTGGGATCGTATTTCGCCTTTCCACCACACCTTGAATATGGCCTAGCGGCTTTATCAGCGCCGCGCGATCAATACTTAATTTCATGGCGAGACCTTTCTCATGCTTGGCTTTTTGCCTGTTTCTTTCTCACCTGGTTGCCACCACATTTACGGCGGCAACACGGCTGAGCAAATATCATCCCGTTTGATGAGCATTTATGGGATATCATATACCCTTTTACACCACAAATTGTAGCATATAAGGCAGGGGTAAAGCCACTATATTATGTGGTTTTGCGATCAGATTGGGCTAGGGGGTGGTCAGATGCCTCAACTGTTGAGAAGAGAGCGTATCATACTCACATCATCGGAAAATTGCTTATCTTCGGCAATCATATCCTCAACTTTGCGCACCGCGTGCATGACTGTGGTGTGATCCCGATCACCAAAACGACTGCCGATCTGAGGGTAAGAGCAATTCGTCAGGTTTTTAGCAAGATACATTGCCACCTGCCGAGGCCTTACGATGCTTCTGGCACGGCGCTTTGAATGCATTTCTGTTTGGCGAATATTATAATAACGGGCAACTTCGCGCTGAATAGCGTCAATGGATATTTGAACGGAACTGGCCCGTAAAAGATCGCTCAACACCTCATGCACAGTATCGATAGTTACCGGCATTCCAAAAAGAGAAGAATACGCCGACAACCGGTTTAGCGCGCCTTCAAGCTCACGTACATTAGAGGTGATTTTATGCGCCAAATATTCCATCACTTTTTGCGGCAGTTCAATATTCTCTTGTTCTGCTCGTGATTGCAAAATTCCTAACCGCAATTCAAACGTTGTGGGTTGAATATCAGCCACCATACCCCAGTTTAGCCGTGACCTTAGGCGCTCTTCCATCCCCCCCAAATTGGTAGGGGATTTATCTGCAGAAAGAATAATTTGCCGGTTTTGGTCAATCAAGGCGTTAAAGGTATGAAAAAACTCTTCCTGGGTACTGTCTTTTCCGCTGATAAACTGAACATCATCAACCATCAGGACATCAACTGACCGGAACTGTTCCTTAAATTGCATGGTGTCACGATACCGAAGCGCACGGATAAAGCGGTACATGAATTTTTCTGCTGACAGATATACCACTTTACGCGATGGGTCACGCCGCCGGATTTGCCAAGCAATAGCGTGCATCAAATGCGTTTTGCCCAACCCCACCCCGCCATGTAAAAATAGCGGATTAAATGATGGGGCATCAGATTCCGCTGCTCGCATAGCGGCGGCATAGGCCAATTCATTTGGCTTTCCCACAATAAAATTCTCAAACGTCATGCGCGGATCAAGAACACCGCCAAGCTCATCCCCACTATCCGTGCGCCGAGTAGCAGAAAGCTGTGCTGAGTACGTTGCGCCTTGATCAGCATCAACAGGATGTGACGAGACCGGTTTATCATAGGGTTTTTCAGGCATAACTGGCGTGTGTTGGCGATGCTCAACGCGAACCTGCCTAATCTCTCGGCTTTCTGCCTGCCAATACATGCGCAACCGATCCGCATATTGGCTATTCACCCGTGAGGCCACTAGGCTTGAGCCTGAATAGAGGACCATCACCCCATGATCCATCTTGCCAAAATCAAGGCCTTTGATCCAGTTGCGCCAAACATTATCGCCTAGATCTGACCGCATTCTATCTTGAACCCGGCTCCACCCCGCAACAATCTGGTCATTAATCTGATGATCAACATCATCCGTCTTGGGGTGTGATGCCGCATTTGATTGGTCAAGGGAGCTTTTCGGTAAGTTCTGGTTTAGGAGCGATTTGTTTTGGTCAGATGATGCCATATGTTACCGCTCCCTCGCTCATAGCTTTTGACAAAGCCATTGTTCATGTTTTTGCTCATGTGATGGTTTTATTGTCAAAACCTTACCTAACTCTGGCAATGGCCTTGAAAAGGCCCTGACAAAGATGGGAATAACCATCAAATGATTTATGGTGTGACAACGATGTTTTCACCGAACACTTTGCGAAATCGGCTTTTTTATTCCTTGCCACAAGTCGTCATATTTTCAGAACTAGCCGAAGCCTTCAAGACATTTTCTGACAAAGGGCACGACATAACCGCGTCAAGTTTTTTTTTACGGAAATTGATCAAGAGTTATCAAGGGATTGTCGCCTTATCCCGATTATAAAAAAATATTTTTTTTCAGATCACAAAAAGAAGTTTTGACAGCATTCACAGTTGTTGGATTTCTATCCTCATCCGAAAAATTGTTGAGAATCAGTAGTCGAATCGAACAACATAAGAATTGATATTAGGAACACCTGCTTAATGAGCCTTAATGATGATTCTGCGATTCCATCAAAGCAAAAAGCCTGTCATACGACAGGCTTTGTAAAAAGGGTTATCACCCATGATTTATAAGAATAGCCAAAGGCCAGATTTAGGCGGCAAGACCCTTAATGCGTGCAGATAAGCGCGACAATTTCCTGGACATTGTGTTTTTGTGGAAAATGCCCTTTGTCACACCGCGATGCATTTCTGGCTGAGCCATTTTAAGAGCTTCGCGCGCAGCGCCTTCATCACCTTTTGCAATGGCCGATTCTACTTTTTTGATAAAAGTCCGGATACGGCTACGGCGATCACGGTTAATTTCTTCAAAAGACTCGTTGCGACGAATTCGCTTTTTTGCTGATTTATGGTTGGCCATGAGCCAGTCCTCATCCAATAATTCATTAAGATGGCGTGTAATGCCCCAAGATCCGGCGATTGTCAAGGCTTTCCTTGGATATTCCTTATGCTACTCGTCTCACTGTGGCGCAGATGTAACAAAGGCTATCGCGGCATGATGGTAATTTTCCATAATGGCGTACCGCTAGCTTTGGCGGAACTGATCATCATTTGCTCACCTTCCCTGGTCCAGACGAGCGTTGAAGCAGACTTCCATCCAAGGGGCGGCAAAGCCATATCATAGTATTTTGCCAGATCAGAACTGGCCAGCTGTCCTGAGGCATAGATCACGACTATGCGTCCATCCGGACTATCAAAGGCAAAGCCCAGATCTGTTTCAATTTCCATCCCCGGCATCACCGGAACATCACCAATCCATCGCTGTTGCGGTGTTTCGGCGCGAAGCGCTGTTGTGACCAACAGCATCATGACGATTGATAAAAGAACTCTCATTCCTCTTTCTTACCTTATCGTTGGCATTGAGGGCAATAGAAACTCGACCGACCTGACTGCCGAATCAGTTTAATAGGGGATTTGCAGTGATGACATGCTTCTCCTTCGCGGCCATATACATGCAGTTTTTGCACGAAATAGCCTATTTCGCCACCTGGCTGAACATGATCCCGCAGGCTTGTTCCCCCCGCAGCAATTGCTCGCCTTAAGACATCCTTTACCGCCCCTGTTAAGGCTTCAATTCGGGATATGCTTATCTTCCCGGCTTGCCTTTTTGGGGATATTCCTGCTTGATAAAGCGCCTCTGACGCATAGATGTTCCCGATACCTGCCACCACCCTTTGATCTAGCAATGCGGACTTGATGCTGGTTTTTCGCCCTTTTATGGCTTTTTTCAGCGCCTCCCCATTCCATTGGTTGCCCAACGGCTCTGTCCCTAGCGCCCTTAACAAAGGATGCTGATCTTGGTCTTGCCTTTTGATCAGTTGAGCCCCACCAAACCGTCGCGGATCATTCAACACCATTTTTGTCCATGCTGTATCCATGTCATTACTTTGATCGTGATCTGCATTAATTATTAAGTGATCATGCTTTTGCTGTTGTGTCGGATGATGATCAGGGGGATAGATTCGCACCGACCCTGACATGCCAAGATGCAGCAAAAGGCACCATTCTGTGGTTTTATTTGCACTCTGTTCTTGGGTCAATTTTTCTGAATTTCCTCGCCCGACATCAATATCTATCAGCAGATATTTTGCCCGTCGCCTTACCCCCATGATCACGCCACCATTGAGTTGTTCTGGCAGGTTTTCAGGGATTGGCCAGCGCATCCGTTTGTCTGAGATGATAACCTTGCGGATTATCAATCCCTTCATCTGACTTTCCATCGCTGTGCGGACGGTTTCTACCTCTGGCAATTCCGGCATATTTATAGTCTTCCTTTATTTTCCTTAGCTGGTATATGCTGAGGCATGACCAGACGTACCTCCGACCAAGCTAACCCTCACGATGGACCGCAAGAGCTGATTGATTTTGGGCAGGAGCTTATTCCAGCCACCCAAAAACAGCAACGTGTTAACGATGTCTTTCGTTCTGTGGCGTCATCCTATGATATCATGAATGATGTTATGAGTCTTGGTATCCACCGGCTTTGGAAAGATAGTCTGATCAATCTCATTTCACCTCAGTCTAACCATCGGCTTATTGATCTGGCTGGCGGAACTGGTGATATTGCCGCTCGATTTTTATCCCGTGGTGGAGGGGATGCCGTGATCTGTGATGTTAATCCAGCGATGATGCGCGCTGGCATGGATCGCCCCTTGATGCGTCCTTATCAAGACCATCTTCAATGGGTTGCTGGTGATGCCAGCAAGCTTCCTTTTCCTGATGCGTCGGCGGATGTTATCACGATTTCTTTTGGTCTTCGCAATGTGACCGATCGAGACGCAGCTCTCGCCGAAGCGCACCGTGTGCTTAAACCGTCTGGCAGGTTTTTCTGTCTTGAGTTTAGCCAAGTACGCAAACGGTCTTTATCTGCGATTTATGCGCTTTGGTCAGAACTTCTTCCGGGAATAGGGGCTATTGTTGCAAAGGATGCCGCTTCTTATCGGTATCTCGTTGAATCCATAAAGCGTTTTCCCAATCAAGAAACCCTTGCCGCCATGATGGGTGCGGCAGGTTTTGCCCGTGTTCGGCATCGCGATCTTAGTGGAGGCATTGCGGCTATTCATTGCGGCTGGAAAGAATCGACATGATCTTTCGCTTTTTCCGGCTATTGTCTTTTCTTTATCTTGCGCTGCGACTGGGCGTGCTTCACCATATTGCCAAGCAGGCTCATTTCTCTCCTTTGCGTCAGCGTTTCTGGCTATTCCTGGATGTTTTTTTTGCCTATCGCCGTCAGGCGGTTTGGCAGGATTTACCGCACCGGCTTTGGCGACTTGGCCCCGGCTTTGTAAAGCTTGGTCAGATGCTTGCCTGTCGTCCTGACCTGATTGGCCGCTCCTTATGCCATCGGCTCTCGTCTTTGCATGATGATCTGCCGCCACTCTCAACTTCTCAGTTTCAAGATATGTTATCTGATCTTTCAGATGGCTTGGCCCATCATGTCTTTGATATTCATCAGCGCCCTCTTGCTAGTGGTTCTATTGCGGTAGTTTATGCGGCAAAAGATAACAATGGAAATGACATAGCGATCAAGCGTCTTCGGCCTGCTATCCGCGACCATTTGCTATCTGATCTTGCAATCATTCAGTCTTGTTGTCAGCTTGGGCAAAAATGGTTTCCGCTTTTGCGCCGTGTGGCACTAAAGGATATGATTGATGGCCTAACACCCCTCATTCTCAAAGAAACTGATCTCCGTCTTGAGGCTGCCAATCTTGATCGCTTCCATTTAACACATCCAGCCCCTTCAGACAGTACTGCGCCTGTAGTGGACTGGAAGAACACCAATGCCCAGACACTCGTTATGACGCGGCTGGTTTCGGTACGCATAGATGCCATTTCGCGTATTCAGCAGATAGGGTATTCCCCCCAGGCATTAGCGCAACGCTTGGCGGCGTTATTTTTCAAAGATATTTTTATTAATGGCTGGTTTCATGCTGATCCTCACCCCGGGAATATTCACCTTGCCCCAGATGGCCAGATTATCCTCTATGATTTTGGCGTGATGGGCTGGCTTAGTGCATCGGATCGGCGGCATATGCTAGCTATCATGGCGGCTATTAAGGCCGGACGTATTGATGCCCTGATCGCTCTCCACAGACAGGCTGGTCACATTCCTGATGATTTGAGCCCAGCGGATCAAGACGTTTTGATCAATGGGATCAAAGCCGCGCTAGCAAAGCCGCATTTGACCAGCCGTATCAAGGCACTGATGCTTGTGATGGAGCAATGTGACATTCAGTTTGCCCCAGCATGGCCAATACTTCATAAAACCTTATTGACCCTAGAAGGGGTTCTTCAGCAGCTAAACCCAGAAACGGATGTGTTTTCGCTGTTTAGCAACGAATTAACAGTATTGCTTGGCTCTGCCCTACCTTTTTTCCCTATTTTTGTAGAAATAGACCATTTTT
>JAQCJL010000166.1 GCA_027593125.1 Pseudomonadota bacterium
GCCCCGCAAGTGATAGCGCATTGATTGTTCCATAGGCACAGCCATTAACACGTTCAGGCGCAATGGTCTGAAACGCTTGGAAAGTAACATCAATTAAACGCAAAATAGTTTCAGTATAACCGCCCACAGGTTTTGGTGCGCGAACACTTAAAAAACTATCTTTAGGGATAACAAAATTAACCGCTCGCATCACCCCGGCATTAGCCGGAACATCTGTGAAAATATGTTTTAGGGCAACATAAGTTGCGGCAATCGTTGTTGATCGGGAAATATTCACCGGGCCTGCACAAGCCTGACTTGATCTAGAAAAATCAAAAGTTAACTCATCACCCTTAATGATCAGATCAACAGAAAGCTGAAGTGGCGTATCACTCACCCCATCATTATCAAGAAAATCATCAACGCTGTATGTGCCATCGGGTAAAGACTGAATATGATTTCGCATCATCATATCAGCCCGCTCACGTAACAGTTTCAATGCCTCTGCAACATCATTTTCGCTGTACTGATCCAGCAACTCATGAACTCGCTTTTCCCCTAAATCAAGGGCATTAATCTGACCATTAAGATCACCATATAGCGAGTTTGGCTGTCTTGAATTTGCTAATAAAATATCAACAATATCTTGTTTCATTTGACCCGCTTCAAAGAGCTTTACGGGAGGAATTAACATTCCTTCTTGAAAGCTCTCTGTGGCTTCGGGGTTATAGTTCCCCGGAACATTGCCGCCTACATCGTGCCAATGCCCAACTGAGGCTAAATAACAAAAGACTTTACCATGACGAAAAAGCGGTTTGACCAAACGAAAATCAGATAAATGTGTGCCGCCATCATAAGGATCATTGAAAATGAACACATCACCCTCAACTAAACCACCATCTTTAGCAACTTTATCAATCACGGCTTTAACTGCAAAAGCCATCACCCCAACAAAAATCGGTAAGCCAGATTTGCCTTGAATTAAGGTTTCCCCTGTTTCTGCATCATAAATCCCATGGCTTGCATCATGCGCCTCTGCGATAATGGGATTAAAGGCAGATCGAAATAGTGTTGCATCCATTTCATCAGCAATTTGCTCAAGACGACCTTTCAGAATAGCAAGTGTGACGGGATCAATCGTCTTGTCAGACATACTGGTATTTTTACTCATATCTTTTACCTAATTCTAACATATCGTCAGTTCCAATAATATCGTTTAAGCCTTTGAAATCATGCATATGATCTGTAAATTTGGCGTTGCTACCCTCAGCTAATAAATTTGAAAAATAGGCTTGCATATGATGTGAGATAGCGCGCACTAACCCACCGGGAAAAATAACAATGGCAAAGCCCATAGCTTCTAATACTGAGGCATTTTTAACTGGCGTTTTGCCGCCCTCCACCATATTTGCCAATAAAGGAATACGATCAGAAAAGCGTGATGTTATGGCCTGCATTTCCTCAATTGTCTCAGGGGCTTCAATAAACAACACATCTGCCCCTGCCTCTATATAACTTTCTGCTCTTTCAAAGGCTTGATCTAGGCCTTCAACTGATCGTGCATCAGTTCGCGCAATGATCAGCGTTTCCTCATTCTGCCTTGCATCAACAGCAGCTTTAATTTTGCCCATCATCTCATCTTTGCTGATCAGCGACTTGCCTGCCAAATGCCCACATCGTTTTGGAAAACTCTGATCTTCAATTTGTAAGGCTGACGCGCCAGACCTCTCAAAGACACGCATCGTTCGCTGCATATTAAGGGCGTTACCAAATCCATTATCGGCATCTACGATGACGGGCAATTCCGTTTTATCAGTGATAAGAGACAAAGTATCATTCACCTCTGACATTGTGACTAAACCAATATCGGGTGAGGCAAATCTGGTATAGGCAATACTAGCACCAGATAAATAAAGACATTTTGCCCCCGCCTTTTCAGCGATAGTCGTAGATAGCGCATCATAGACGCCAGGGGCGATAAGGATGGACTTGTCGTTAATTAAAGCTGATAAGCTGATCATGATATTACTCGGTTCTTTAATTTTTTTTCAAGATGTGGAACAAGCCCACCATCATATATAAGGTCAATGAGAAATGATGGAAGTGGCTCAGCCATCAAAGTATTGCCTGTTTTCTTAAAGATAAGGGTTGCATTGGGCAGATTAAACATAACTTCTGCGCCATCAATAAGATCAGGATGATTAAGATCGCTGTCGTTAATCTGAAGTGCCGGAAGTCCCATATTAATCGCGTTACGATAAAAAATACCACCAAATAACGGTGAAAAAATAGCACTAATTCCAAAATATTTCAGCACTTCTGCAGCTTGTTCTCGCGATGATCCTATCCCCATATTATGTCCGGCAATAATAATATCCCCTGACTTTACCTCTTTCGCAAACTCTGGCCGGACAGCAGACAGACAATGGCTAGCAAGTTCATCCAGCGGGGCTTTCATATAGGCACCAGGTGCTAGCACGTCTGTGTCGATATTATCATCAAGCCGCCAAAGTCTTCCCATCATCACCTCCTATAGATGCCGAGGGTCTGTTAGGATACCCGTAACTGCAGATGCCGCCACCGTATAGGGGGAGCCAAGATAAACGCGTGAGGTTGGATCACCCATGCGTCCCTTAAAATTACGGGCTGTTGATGAAATACAGGTTTGATCAGGCTCAAGACGGTCTGCCCCGTAGCCAGCGCACATACCACATGCGTTTGGTGATATCTCAGCCCCTGCATTTTCTAAAATAGTCATAATTCCATCCGCGGTGGCGCGTTTTTGATCCAGGGCGCTAGCTGGGGCAACTTTAAATGTTACCGATGATGCCACTTTTCGGCCTTTAAGTACCTTTGCAGCCGCCGCTAGATCATCATATTTAGCCCCCGTGCATGCCCCAATATAGGCCATATCCACCTTTGTTTTATCATGGCTATCAGCATCGGCGGAATTAGCAGGCGAATGTGGAGCGGCTATTTGCGGTGCTAATGATTTGGCATCAAATCGATATATATTATTCGGATGGCTAGCGGTCTCAATTTGGTAATCACCAAACGCATGT
>JAQCJL010000167.1 GCA_027593125.1 Pseudomonadota bacterium
CATAGGGGGTATGCAGGGGCCACAGGGGGTATGCACGTTATATGTATATGGGGCTTCACACTGAGGGAGGAAAATTCTGGCTTGATTAAAGTTGAATACATTGGAGAAATTTAAATTTGATATGAGGATCAACTTAGTGAATATTATCAGTTAATTCAGCAAGAGACGAGTCTAAGATAAGGCAAAAATCTTTTTAGTGGTGGGGTCAAGATTCAATGCGTGAAACTTCCGTTATGGCATTAGACGTGGTTGGTTTTTCCAAACTTATGGGAGACAATCCTGAGATCACTTTAGAAACTCTGTCGGCTAGACGAAAAATCATCCATGACATCATTTCTTCATATGAAGGACGGGTTTTTAACGAAGCTGGGGATAGCATAGTTTCGGAATTTCCTTCAAACGAGGCTGCAGCTAAGAGTGCAATAGATATCCAAACAGAAATGTCACGCCTTAATATGGGGTCTGTGGCTGAACGAAAGATGCTTTTCAGGGCAGGTATCAATTACGGCAACGTTATGGACTCTGAAGGAAACGTGTTCGGTGATACTGTTAATGTAGCGGCTAGGTTAGAAGCCGCCTCCTCGCCAGAAGGCGTTTATATTAGCGAAATTGCACATAGATCATTAGGTCCAGAAATTGCGGAAAAATTTGTATATTTAGGAGCTCTTTCTCTTAAGAATATCTCAACTGATGTGGAAGTATATGTATGGACACCTGGCCATCAAACTGGACGATATGGTTCGTCAGACACTATCAGAGTTAATGAAGCTACTACAATACCAGGCTCTTTGGCCGTTTTAGAACTGAAGAATCTGAGTTCTAATGAAGAACAGCAATATTTTTGTGAGGGGGTTTCAGAAGAATTAATTAATACTCTGTCCAGATATAAATCCCTAAGAGTAACCTCAAGCAATGCTAGTTTTGCATTCAGTGATAAAAAGTATTCCCCTAGAGAAATTGGGGCAGCTTTGTCTGTTAAATACGTCTTATCTGGTAACGTTAGAAGTGGAGGGAATAGAGTAAGAATTGGGATAAAGCTGGATAATGCTGAGACTAATCAAACCATCTGGTCAGAGAAATTTGAATCTTCAAAAGAAGAATTGTGGGACTTAGAAGAAAATCTTGCTTCTTCCGTAGCATATCAAATTGTTGGTCAAGTTGAAGCTGATGAAATTCGTTCTGCGGCAAACAAGCCTCCCGAAAATGCAGGGGCCTACGACTTGGTACTAAAGGGACTAAAGCACCACAGAAATGCTGGGGTTTCATTTGAGGATGCAAAGAAAGCCACATCATTATTTAATAAAGCCTTGGAACTTGATCCTAATTATCCAAGGGCTCTTGCCTGGTCTGTATGTTCAACATCTTGGCTAGCGTCATGGGACCCCAAATCTGTACCCGAAAACTGGTTGGATGCAGGAATTAAAAAGATCGAGAAAGCTTTGGAAATTGATCCAGATGACGCAGAATCCAATAGAATAATGGGATCGATTCAGCGTTCTAAAGGCAATTTTGAAGTCTCTATAGCCCACCACAAGCACGCAGCCGAATTATGCCCTTCCGATTTGTATATTTCTTCAAAACTTTGTGAAGTTTTGATGTATGATGGGCGCTTGGAAGAAGCACAGGCGGAGCTAAGTAGGGCCAAAGAGATAAATCCAACGGGTTCAGACCTTTTATATGAGATTGAGGGCATACTCAAATTCTGGCAGGATGATTATGTTGCGAGTAGGCAATTACTAGGCAAGGTAAAAATGCCTAGTCCAGTCGCATCTGTATTCATGGCGGCTGCAGAATTTTATTCAGGGGATAAAGAAGCATCTAATCAACGTGTGGAAAGCATTGAAAGAGAATTTGGCTTAACTGTACAAAAGTTATTCGCTGGAGAAAGTTACAGATTGGAAACCATGAAAGCAAAAATCGCCCCGATTTTTCCGATCAGGCAAGTAGCGTAATTACAGGTTAACCATTTTGAATGGTTGAAGGGAATGCTGTATTCCTTTAGAAAGCATATTTATTATTATTATTATTAAGATATTGATTTTTCGACTATTTTATGGTATAATTATACTTGTTGGATAGTGGTGTAACGGCCCTTAATGGCGACCACACACTTTACATTTTCATCCAACAATCTGCTTTAAAATGAAGGAGTTTTTCCATGAGCTATCCCTTGGATTCTGATGTCCAACAAGATGTTCGCACATTTCCAATGTACCAACGTCTTCGTAAAACAAACCCATATGCATACTACTCTTTGAACACACAGAAACAGATGCAATCTGATCTGCGGAACTACGGTTCGTTAACATTCTTTGAACAAGACCCTGACAACATCCCCGATCCCAATGAACCAAAGCATTCCATTGATCTGCCCAAAGCCTTGGCTGAAGCAGAGCACATGCTTGATACAGGTTCACCTGAGTTCAACGAGAAGACAGAAACCATACTGTCTCTCCTCTATGCCACAGACACTATACCCATAAGGCGGTGTGCTTTGCATGGTGATAAGCATAAAGTCTTTGCCGCAATGATCGTTCTGATGCACGAGCAATCCCTGCAGCTTGAGGTCAATGAGTATAACACGAGTGACCTACGTACATTCGGCTACAGCATGTGTTTCATGCACTTCTTGTCTAAAGCTGAAGCACGATTTGTACTGAACGTAATGATGCGCACCGAACACAATGCCATCTACTGCGTCAGTGAAGGAGTGGTGGGGATCATGAGCAATGGCCATCACTAATGCACATCTCCACTGGTTCAAATTGAAGTGTCCATATCTTCAAGGCAGTAAAGCCTTTCGTATGGCAAAGGCCAAACTGGACAATGCCACATATGCTGATCTGGAACGTTTACGTGCAGAGTTTGAAATGTACAAAGACGGATCAATACCTGTGACCCATTACAACCTTTATGATGAGTGGTTTGCATCTGCTGGAGGAGTAAAAACGGAACAGGTCAACATGAAGGGTATTCAACGTCAC
>JAQCJL010000001.1 GCA_027593125.1 Pseudomonadota bacterium
TAAAAATATGTTCCACGGGGGTATTCAGCACTTGCCGCCCGGGATGCTGTGCCAAGCTTTGTGTAAGCCGCCCAAGCAGGCTATCAGCCTCAATCGGATAAGTGGTTTTTGTTCGTGAACCTTCTGGCCAATCGCTGGTTGGGAAAAGCATCATCCCCCCAAGCAAGCCTTTAGGGGGCCGCTGCATCAAAAGCACATGATTATCATCCGATATGACGACCATGACATAACCTTGCCGGATAGCACGATCTTTCTTTGGGGCTTTGCGTGGCCAAGAGGACGGGTCTTGATGACGACCACGACATGAAGAGGCTAGAGGGCAAATCAGACATTGCGGCTGTGACCAATGCTCACCTTTTCGCCGTGGCGGTGTGCAAATGCGATTGCCAATATCCATCAAGGCTTGGGCAAAATCCCCAGCACGATCAGAAGGTGTGATGTGATCCAGCACCTGACGAATAGCAGGTTTTGCAGCAGGCAAGCGATCCGCAATTGCGCCATATCGCGCCATGATGCGTTCAATATTTGCGTCAAGCACGAGTGCCCGTTGGCCAAAGGCGATCGCCGCAATCGCAGCAGCAGTATATTCCCCCACCCCTGGCAAAGCTCTTAATTCCGCCTCAGTATTTGGAAACATGCCATCATGTTTGGTCATAATCACCTGCGCCGCCCGATGCATGTTGCGCGCACGCGAATAATAACCAAGCCCTGCCCATAACCGCAAAACATCATCTTGCGTCGCTGCTGCAAAATCCGCCAAAGTTGGCCACCGCTGAACAAACTTTGCAAAATACGGTTTCACCGCCTCAACCGTGGTTTGCTGAAGCATAATTTCAGATAGCCACACATGATAAGGATCCGCCCATTCCCCTGGTGGCATACGCCATGGCAGATGCCTGCGGTTTTGGTCATACCAATCCAATACCGCTTGGCTTGCCTCATCTTTGTTAAGGCTGTGATTCGCCTTAGCAGAGGGCATTTTTCCAGTTGGGTGTTTTTCTTTGCTGTGATCAGGCATGAACTCTGTATAATTGCCGACATGACCTCAGGCAATGACAATCGGCTTCGCCGCAACACCAGATTAAGTCAGCTAACAGACCATATCCTTGGCCCTGTTCTGCGCAAGCAAGGCAAAACGTTTCAGGACATAGCCAAACACTGGACTTACATTGGCGGCAAAGCAGCTGAATGGTCTTTGCCACTTGCGGTGACTTATCCGGATACTGAAGACGGTCAGGCCACATTGACGGTGGCGGTGTCCTCTGCCAGAGCACCTGAAATCCAAATGCTCATTCCTGAATTGATTGAGCGAGCGAACTCCTGTTTCGGGTATCTGGCGATTGGCCGCATCCGCATAGATCAATCCAGCGCACAAATAGCTAAACCTTCTGCCTTGGCAAAACCCATTCCACCTGCACAATGGGAAATAGCAGAAGAAGACAAAACCGCTATGGCAAAGCTGATTAATGATATCAAAGACCCTGATCTGCGGCAGGCACTAGATGCCATTCTTTCTGCCAGAGATCATGCCACAAAAACACCATAGACTGATGCTATAGCTTGGCTTATGATGAAGTTATAAAGGCTAAAACCACAGGATGTTGTGGTTTTACCGATATTCGGAAAATCTCAATGCATCGCACAAGTGATGCGGTGCCAAAGAAAGTGTGAATTATGCCTAAACTAATAACAGAACGCCGTCATTTTTTGCGCCAAGTTATGTCTACTGGTGCGGTTTCTGTTATGGCGCCATTGCTGGCCTCACCTTTCATCAGCACGCGGGCTATGGCGGCAGATCTTGATCTTGAAAAAGCGCTGTCTCCGCGCATATTCGGAAATGCAGACGCCCCTATCCATGTGGTCGAATATTTTTCAATGACATGTGGGCATTGTGCAAACTTTCATGTGACCACCTACCCTGAGGTGAAGAAGAACTGGATTGATACTGGCAAACTGCGATTCGAATATCGTGATTTTCCTTTGTCTGAATTAGCGGTTTATGGACATGCTCTGGCTCGAGCTATTCCCGAGGCAGGATATGAAGCAATGTTAGATTTGCTATTGGGCCGGCAAGCTGAATGGGCATCTGCGCCTCAACCCTTGCTTGCGCTTCAGAAAATGGGCCGCATCGCTGGCATCAATGAGGATGAGTTTACCGCTATGCTAACCAACAGACCTTTTCTTGAAGGCATTGTTGCGATTGCCCAACAGGGTTATGAAGAATACACGATTGATTCGACCCCGACTTTTGTTATTAACGGAACAGAAGTGGTGAAGGGTTATCAGCCTTATGAAGAGTTCTCTGCTCTTCTTGCCGCGACCGCAACCTGATTTAATCGAGGGCATAAGAGCCTTGCATTTCACTTACCTTAAGATGACAGGTTTCAAATCCTTCGCCGAGCCCGAAGAAGTGGCCATCGACGAAGGTTTGTCCGGCATTGTTGGCCCTAACGGATGCGGTAAATCCAACATTGTTGAGGCGATTTCCTGGCTGATGGGGGAATCTTCTGCCAAATCCATGCGTGGCGGCGAATTAGATGATGTGATTTTTGCCGGAACAGCCCAGCGTCCAGCGCGCAATTTTGCTGAAGTCACCTTGCATATTGATAACAGCGATAAGTCGATTTCCGGCTATCCCAATGATGACCTGATTGAAGTGACACGTCGTCTTGATCGCGGCAAGGGCAGCAGTTACCGCATCAATGGCAAGCCCGTAAGAGGCCGCGATGTTCAATTGTTGTTTGCTGATCTTTCCACTGGCGCCCGAAGCCACGGCATCGTCAGCCAAGGTAAGGTTGGCGCATTAATTAATGCAAAATCAACAGATCGGCGCGGCTTATTAGAAGAAGCCGCAAATACCAAAGGGCTTCAACATCGTCGCCATGAAGCTAATTTGCGACTCAACACAGCTGAACGAAATCTGACGCGAGTTGATGATGTGATTAGCCAGATGGAAGATCAAAAGGCATCATTGTCCAAGCAAGCGCGGCAAGCGGCGCGTTATCGGTCTATTGCCGATCGCATCCGTTCAGCCGAAGCCCAGCTTTTTCATACCAAATATCTGATTGAAACCGCTGATGTACAAACCGCTCAAGCCAAAGACAGGGAATGGAAACGCGTGGTAGCAGAAGCCACCGCACTTGTCACACAAGCTGAAACAGCGCGCCAGACTGCACGCGATTCTTTACCGCCTTTGCGTGAAAAAAACGCCTCTGTGATGGCAGAAAAACAGCGTCTTGATCTAGCGATGGAACAAATTAGCAGCGAAGAAGAGCGGCTGATCCGTCAGACCACCGAGGCCGAAACTAGAATCGATCAAATCAGCACCGATATGGAACGCGAAAAACAGCTTCAGAGCGATGCTAGCGCGGCACTTGCCCAGCTGAAAGATGATGAGGCCCAGCTCATCGCTTCAGAAAATGATGATGAGCCTCAATTGCAAGCCGCCCAAGAAGAACGCATCAAAGCGCGTGAGGCGGCCAGTGAATTAGAAACAGCTTTAGCGGATATCACCGCTCGTTTTCACGCCGCTGAACGCGATCAGACCAGCCTTGAACGCCAACGCGATGATCTAAAACGCCGTCTTGATGATGTGGAAACACGGCTGGCAGCATTAGACTTAACTGTCCTTCAACAAAGCCAAAGTGAGACCAGCCAAGCCCTCAAAAAGGCTGAACTTGCGGTAGCCGATGCCACCAGCAAGCGCGAAAAAGCAAGTGGCGAAACAGAAACCATGGCTCAGCAAAGCCAAGCGCTAACCGCCGCCGCCAACACAGCTGAAGCTGAAGAACGGCGCATGGCAAGCGAGATTGAAGCCTTGTCTTCGCTTCTGATCAATCAAGATGATCAGGAAAATGGCCCTGCCGTTTCAACGATGATCACTATTCGTGATGGAATGGAGCAGGCGCTTGCCGCCGCCCTATCTGACAGCCTGACTTCACCTGTGGGGGCAGGCAGTGATGGTTTCTGGCGTGAAGATATTGGTGGTGAAGCAAAAGCCGCCGCTATGACGACACCGCCTAAGGATAGTGTGCCTTTGATCAGCCATATGGATATCCCACCTGTCTTGGCAAGGGCATTGTCAGGGGTTGGGGTTGTTGATAATGCGGACACCGCCATAAAACTGCAGGCGCATCTAGCCCCTGGTCAAATGCTAACTACCGCCGAAGGTGGGCTTTGGCGTTGGGATGGCTATGTGAAGCCTGCCGGATCTGCCGCTAGTGCGGCCCAGAGGCTTCGCCATGAAGCCAGACTAAAAGAGCTAACTGCCCAAAGCGATGAGGTTCAAAATCGTGCTAAACTTGCTTTGGCTAAAGCCGAGCAAGCCAAAGCTACATTACTACAGTCTGAGCAATATATTCGGACGTTGCGTGAAGAAGAAAAGCTGGCGCAAAACACTCTGCTTGAGGCCACGAGACAGTTTGAACAAGCTCAAGCGGCTTTGACTTCGGCCAACACCCAAGCCGCTAGTCTGACCACCAGCCAAGTTGAGATGACCGCCGCGCACGATCAGGTGTTAATCGAATTGGCTGGCCTCTCTTCGCGGGAAGAAATGGCCAAGCAGCTTCATCAATGCCGCGAAGATACTGAAGCCGCCAGAACCCGATTAGCAGAAGCCATGAGTGCTGAGAGCTCTATCATGCGTGCAAGAGATCAGCGGCAAGAAAAGCGCCGCCAGATAAACCGCGATCTGCAAAGCTGGCAACAACGCTATGATGGCACCTTTAATCGTGTCGCGGAATTAACAAACCGGCAAGAACAGCTCATGGCGGAGCTTTCTGATCTTAAAGCCCAGCCAGATATGCTCATCCAGAAGCGTGAACAGATTGCCGGCGCTATTGCTAACACCGCTACATCCGTTCGTGATGCGGGTGACGAATTGGCGTCTGCAGAAACGGTTCTGTCTGAAACTGAAGCCACCCACCGAAAATTAGAAGCTGAATTAATCCAGTCTCGCGAAGCTATGATCAGGCAAGAAGGTGAAATGGCCGTTGTCGAACGTGCCCTTCAGGACACTATTGCCCGTATCCGAGAAAAATTAAGCATTAACCCTGATCAATTGTCTGACATTACAGGCATCACTGATACGCATGCGGATGAGGATCATGCGACTGTTCCAAATCGCAGTGAACTAGAGGCCTTAGAATCGCGCGTGGAACGATTGCTGCGTGAACGTGACAATATCGGTCCGGTTAACCTGCGTGCTGAAATGGAAATGGCCGAAGTCGAAGAACGCATGACTAGCCTGACAACGGAGCGCGATGATCTGATTAATGGCATCAAAAAACTTCGCGATGCTATCCATCAGCTTAATCGCGAAGGCCGTGAAAGGCTTTTGCGCAGTTTTGCCGATGTGAATAAGCA
This sequence comes from Pseudomonadota bacterium, assembly GCA_027593125.1. Taxonomy (GTDB): domain Bacteria; phylum Pseudomonadota; class Alphaproteobacteria; order Puniceispirillales; family UBA1172; genus UBA12202. The sequence goes on from JAQCJL010000001.1 coordinate 5,365, forward strand.
TTTTGGCGAGCTATTTACGACATTATTCAATGGGGGTTCTGCAGAACTGGTTTTAACAGATGATGATGATCCGCTTGAAGCTGGGCTTGATATCATGGCCAGCCCACCAGGAAAGAAATTGCAATCTTTGTCTCTGTTATCAGGCGGTGAACAAGCCCTGACTGCACTAGCACTGATTTTTGCGGTATTTCTGACGAATCCTGCCCCAATATGTATTCTGGATGAGGTCGACGCACCGCTGGATGATCGCAATGTGGCCCGGTTCTGCGGTATGATTGAGCAAATTGCCCGAGAAACTGGCACCCGATTTATCGTTGTCACGCATCACCGCCTGACCATGGCACAGATGGATCGTCTTTTTGGTGTGACCATGGAACAAAGAGGCATTAGCCAGATTGTGTCTGTTGATCTGCAAACGGCTGAAAAATATAAAGAATCCGCCTAATTCCCCTAGCATGGGACTTTTTGCCCCAGTTTCTGTCCAAAGAAGGCCCAAAAGACGGCGCATGATCACTTGACATAATGGTGATGGAATCATACTTTGCAAACGCAAATTGTGAATGCAGGTCAAGGCTTGATGAAGCATTCGCACGATTTCGTTTTTTTGAGAAAGGATATGAATATCGTCTCTGACAAAGCCAAGCCTGATAAACAGGGTAAGCGTGAACATGGCAAAACGGACGTGGACTTAAAAACACGGATCGCTAAAGCCGAACATGATTTTACCAATCCGGCAAAAGGCAAGCGTTCGAGAGCGGAATTACCAGCTGATGCCTTAGCACTAGTTGGAAGAATAGCAACAGAACTGGTCGCCGGAACCGTAGTGGGAACATTTATCGGATGGCTTCTGGATCAATGGCTAGGCACAATTCCGCTTTTTATGGTGATCCTGTTTTTTTTAGGAACACTAGCAGGGATGATGAATATCTGGAGAATGGCTACTGGCCAAGGGTTAAAACTGGGGTATTTGGAAAACAAACAATCCGATGATCAGAAATCTGAAACAGATGATGATAAAAAGGGTTGATATTCCATTGATAAGGATCACGAGGACACATCATGCATTCACCGGTTGAGCAATTTACGATCAAGGCACTCTTACACCTTGAGCTGTTTGGCTATGATATCTCATTCTCCAATTCCGCTTTGTTTATGATTCTCACGGTCTTGCTTAGCACGATATTTTTGACCTTTGCCATGCGTGGGCGTCAAATGGTTCCTGGCCGGATGCAAGCGTCAGCTGAAATGATGTATGAGTTCATCTCAGACATGGTTAGCAGCAATGTAGGGAATGCTGGGCGGCCTTATTTCCCCTTTATTTTTACGCTATTTGTGTTTCTTTTATTTGGTAATATGCTTGGGTTAATCCCTTATTCCTATACCTTTACCAGCCAGATCGTAGTGACATTTGTTTTAGCGGCATTTATTTTTATCGGCGTCACACTGATTGCTATTTTTAAGCATGGCTTTCATTTCTTATCCTTCTTTGTGCCCCCTGGCGCACCTAAGGTTCTGATACCATTTCTGATTGTTATTGAGGTGGTTTCCTATTTTGTGCGCCCAGTAAGCCTTTCTGTGCGACTCTTTGCCAATATGCTCGCAGGCCACACGATGCTCAAGGTGTTTGCTGGTCTTGCTGTGATGATCACTGGTGCTGGCGGTGTTTATGCACCAGGGGCAATTTTACCATTTCTGGCTTTGGTAGGCTTGACTGGACTTGAAGTTCTGGTCGCCGCCCTTCAGGCCTATGTGTTTACGATTCTTACCTGCATGTATCTGAATGATGCCATCCATCTTCATTAAGATCATGTGTTTTCAAATTCCGTTGGAAGGCGGAACTTTAACCACTCAACAATCATAAGTAACGGAAGGAAAGATCCATGGAAGCTGAAGCAGCAAAACTTATCGGTGCCGGAATTGCCGTTCTCCCACTTTTGGGCGTAGGTATTGGTATTGGGAACATCTTCTCATCATTGGTTAACTCAATTGCTCGTAACCCATCCGCACGTAACGACGTGTTTGGTATTGGTATTCTGGGCTTTGCCTTGACCGAAGCCATCGCGCTTTTCGCGCTGGTTGTTGCCCTTTTGCTCCTGTTCGTATTTTAATTCCGAACAAAAGCAAAAGACACCACGAGGCCTTAGATCAGGGATTCGCGCCATGAAGCCAAATGCTTGGACAGAATCACGTCACCTTAAATCTTGCTTTTCCGGTATTACCGCCGCTGGATTGGTCATTGCTATGACCCAATCAGTGATGGCAGCATCTGAAAAAGGTGAGGAAAGTGGCGGCCTGCCACAGTTGGATTTCTCAACATGGCCAACCCAGATCTTTTGGCTAGTGGTTAGCTTTGCGCTAGCCTACCTCTTGATGTGGCGCATTGTCGTGCCACGCATTGGCTCTGTTCTAGAAGAGCGTCATAACCGGATTGAAGATGATCTTCGCCGGGCAAGACAAGCTTCAGATGATGCAGAAGAGGCGAGAGAAGCGTTTGAAAAGATGCTTGCCGATGCGCGTAACAACGGCAATGAAATGACTCGTAAAGCGACCGAAAGCATCATGTCAAAAATGGAGCGAAAGGTTGCCACTGCGAATGCTAGCCTAGCAAAGAAAATGTCTGAGGCTGAGGCAGAAATCGCAAAGGCTCGTACTGACGCGCTAAAAGAAGTATCAGATATTGCCAGCACATCTGCGATGGATGTTGTGGCACAGTTGACTGGTATGAAGGTTGGAAAAACCGATGCCAAGAGATTGGTAAAACAAGCAGAAAAAGCCACAATTTAGTGGCTTTATGTTGATTTTTTAACTGGAGGACGCTGATATGGCGGCAGGACCTGGTGGACCATTGATTAATGAAAGCCTATGGGTAGCGCTTTCTTTTGGTGTGTTCGTGGCACTGGTTTGGAAAAAAGCGGGATCAGCCATCTCTGCCGCGCTGGATAAGCGCAGCGAAGACATCCGCAACAATCTAGATGAAGCCAAAACCCTGCGTGAAGAAGCGCAAAACGAGCTTCAGAAATACCAGCGTCTACAACGCGAGGCCACGGATCAAGCAAAAGAGATTATTGCTAATGCTGAAAAGGCTGCTTTGCAAATTGAAGAAGCCGCGAAGAAAAATGCAGAAGCTTCAATCAAACGCCGCAAGGATCAGGCTGAAGCCAAAATTAAAGCCCTAGAAGCGGAAGCTACCCAAGATATTCGCAACAGAGCCGCACAATTGGCTACGGCCGCCGCTGCTGATTTGATTCGTGAAAATATGGATCAAGTCGCCGCAAATAACCTTCTCAAAGCGGATATTGAAGCGATTAAATCTATCAACTAAACCCGCCTGCTACCATAGGCAGCTGTGATTGCCGCCACATGGCAAGTCTAGGCCTAGGTTTCAAGATCATATCATACACAGGTATTGGCAGGGTGCTTTCGCCCTGCCTTTTTTATGCTGTTTATGAAGGCCTTATTGCGCGGCCCGGCCAAGCCCTAAAAGCACACGGTGCCCATCAGGAACATCCAGATTGAAATCAAAGGTTGGGAAAGAGCGATCAAGGCCACTGCTAAAGAACACTTCCTCAGTAATGACCTTGCGCGTTGTCACTTGATCATCAGAGTCAATAATCGCCGCAGTCAAATGCACGTCTACCGCTTCGATATTCGCCCCTGTCCGCATATCCCGTTCCATAAGCAAATGCACCGTAATATCTGTATCCGTATAGCCTGATTTTTGGACACATTGACCATAAGTGCCATTAAACCGTATTGAGGCGATTTGGCCTAAGTTCTGGCCTTTGGCAAAAGTCTGCTCACCCCCAAGCGCTGCCGTAATTGATGGGCATTCTGAATATTCCGGCTCAAATGCTGAACATCCCGCTAGGCTAAGGGCAACGCCAAGCATCACCACAGGCGAAAGGAAAGAAACTGGCTTTAGGCAATGGCCAAAGCGCGCCCAAGGTTTTGAAATTTTCATATCTTTAGTCATTCTTGTCGCCTTTTTGCATTAGATATATGCACTATACGCCTTTATGGGTTTGTTTCAAGTTGACCGTAGCGCCATCTTCTAGCAAAACAGTAGCATGACAAATTCCACAGCGAAACATGAGCAGAAAACAATTATCCTTGCCGAACCCCGGGGGTTTTGTGCTGGCGTTGATCGGGCTGTTCGCATTGTTGAAGAAGCTTTGAGAAAATTTGGTGCCCCTGTCTATGTCAGACATGAAATTGTCCATAACAAACATGTTGTGAATCGTCTGGCCGCGATGGGTGCTATCTTTGTCGAAGAGCTAGATGATATCCCCAATGGTAAGCCCGTTGTGTTTTCCGCCCATGGGGTTGCTAAATCTGTTGTGGCAGAGGCTGAACGGAGAGACATGATATCTGTTGATGCTACCTGTCCCTTGGTTACAAAAGTTCATGTTGAGGCTAGCCGTCATTATAAACATGGCGCTCATATCTTGCTGATTGGTCATGCTGGTCATCCCGAAGTCGAAGGTACTATGGGGCAAGTCGAGGACGGCGGTATGACGCTTGTTGAAACGGCTGAAGATGCTATGACAGTTACCCCCCCTGACAGTGATCACCTTGCTTATGCTACCCAAACCACTTTATCTGTTGATGATACCAAAGAGATCATTTCCATCCTCAAGAATCGCTTTCCCCATATCAACGGGCCAAGGGGCGAGGATATTTGTTACGCGACCACAAATCGCCAACAGGCAGTGAAAGACATTGCCCCAATGGCAGATCTTTTGCTGGTGATCGGGGCAGAAAACTCATCGAATTCGAAACGTCTGGTTGAAGTTGGAAAAATCGCTGGGGTTCGTGAAGCTATGCTGATCGCAGGGGCTGAGGCTATTGACTGGTCTTATGTTGCCGATGCAGAACGAATTGGCATTACGGCAGGAGCATCCGCCCCAGAGGAGCTAGTTGAGGATGTGATCGCCGCAATTGCTGATCGTTATGACATCATCGTAAACCGGCACATTACCGCCACTGAAACGATAGCTTTTAATCTGCCCCCTATTCTTCGACATTGAGGGCGTTATGGCAGTTTATACCGTGATCACAGATGCAATGATTGACCAGCTTTTGGCTGGGTATGACATTGGCCAGAGACGGCAACTCACCGGTATTACCCAAGGCGTTGAAAACACCAATTACCGGCTAGAGACAACCAAAGGTGACTATATTTTGACGATTTATGAACGTCGTGTCACGCCAGCAGAGTTGCCCTTTTTTATTGGCCTTAAAGGACATTTAGCAGCAAAGCATTTCCCTTGCCCTAGCCCTGTTGCGGATAAAACCGGTCAGATTCTTCAGACAATCAAAGATAAACCCATGGCGATTGTCACCTTTTTGCAAGGGGCATCCATCACCATACCTAACGAACAACACTGCAGGAAAGCAGGTGAAGTGCTAGCAACAATGCATTTGCAAGCAGCAGATTTCACCATAAAGCGGCCTAATGCCCTCAGCCAGCACGCTTGGCGGCCTTTATTTGCAGACACTGGCAAAGCTGCCGATCAGCTTGAAACAGGACTAACCTTAACCGTAGATCATTGGCTTTCACGGATTGAGGCAGAATGGCCTAAAGACCTGCCATCAGGGGTGATCCACGCTGATCTTTTCCCAGATAATATTCTGTTTTCAGGGGATGAGATTAGTGGCGTCATTGATTTCTATTTCGCCTGTCAGGATTGGTTTGCCTATGATCTGGCGATTATGATCAATGCATGGTGTTTTGATAATCAAAAAGCCTTTCAGCGTGAACACGCTGCAGCACTCTTTGCTGGCTACACCTCACTAAGGCCGCTGAACCAAGCTGAATACGTCTCTCTGCCTGTTCTGGCACGAGGAGCCGCCATGCGGTTTTTCCTGACCCGATTATATGATTGGATCAATACCCCGGCAGATGCTCAAGTCCTGCCACATAATCCGGTAGATTACCTCGATCGCCTGCGTTTTTTTGATGCCATCACCACAACTGAACAAATGGTCATGAGCCCATGAACAAGCCCCCACTTGAGATTTATACTGATGGTGCTTGCCTTGGGAACCCTGGTCCGGGCGGCTGGGGCGCTATCCTTGTATGGCAAGATCAAGAAAAAGAATTGTCAGGCTGTGAAGCTGATACGACCAACAACCGCATGGAGCTATTGGCCGCGATTAAAGCGCTTGAGGCCGTGAGGCGGGCTGTACCGATTAAAGTGGTTTCAGACAGCATTTATCTGCGTGACGGCATTACAAAATGGATACATGGTTGGCGAAAAAATGGTTGGAAAACCGCAAACAAGAAGCCCGTAGCTAATCAAGATCTATGGCAAAGGCTAGATGACCTCACCCAATCGTTTGAGATTAGCTGGGAATGGGTCAAGGGGCATTCAGGACACCCAATGAACGAACGCTGTGATGACTTAGCGCGAAAAGAGGCCGAGCGTCTGATACGCGGTGATTAGAGCCGATCTATGACGTATTCGGCGGCAGAAACCGAAAACGCCGCTGGCTCTTCGATGTATAGCTGTGTCACTACACCGTTTTCCGCAACCATCGCGGTACGCCCTGCCCTATTTTTCCCTAAGACAGGGGTTGTGACCACATCAATACCCATCGCGTGAGAGGCTAATCCTTGCGCATCAGCCAACATATCCACTTTGCCTGTTGCCCCAACCTGCGCCCCCCATGCTGACATCACATGAGCGTCATTAACAGCAAGACAACCAATTGCATCTATCCCCTTTGCCTTAAAATCATCCGCAAGGGTGATATAGCCAGGCAAATGTTTTTCTGAACAGGTTGGCGTAAATGCCCCAGGCACCGTCAACAAAACAACTTTACGACCAGCTGCCCAAGCCGCAAGGCTAGTTTCGGTGATTGAGATATTTACTCTTAAATGTATTAAATCATCCGGAAGATGGTCACCGACAGCAATAGTCATAGTAGTCTCCATTCTTATTGATGTTCAGTAAGTAGGCCGCAATATTGCCATTTCAATAGCATCAGACAACGCACTTGGTGTTAACAGTTCTGGCAAGACCAAGGGACTTTCTAGTCCTGGACCATAAATGGCGTTAAATGGAATACCATAGCGCCCAAAACTCTTGAGGTAGTTCAAAATCTGATCATCAGGCCGCGTCCAATCTGCCTGTAAAAGAACAACCTCTTCTTGTGTTAATAGCTGTTGAACCGTTTCTGTTTCTAAGACAAAAAGTTGATTGGCCTTACAGGTCAAACACCAATCTGCAGTGACATCAACCAGAACAATTTGACCATCAGAAGCTAGGCTTTCTGCCAATCCTGGTTGCCATTTCTGCCAGTCTCCAGATGATAGCGCTTTTTCGCCAGAAACCACAGCTATTAAAATAAAAACCATCCAAGCCGCTGTCAGCAAAAGCCCTAAGGCCAATATCCGCCGCACCCAGATTAACCATTTCCCAGGGCGTGGAAGAAATGCCGCTAAACGCGGAACTGCCGCCACCAACAACCATGGCGAGGCCAAACCCAATGCCATGACCAGAAATACCGCCATCATAACTTGAGGGGAAGCGGTAAAAGCAAAAGCCACCGCCGTGCCGACAAATGGCGCTGAACATGGGGTAGCAAGCAATGTTGCCATCGCCCCAGAAGCAAGATCATTCCAGCCACTTTGTGGTGAGGCGTGATCACCATGATTCCAACGCCTAGACAGACGTTGAGCCAATTTAGGCACTGGCAGGATAATAAAATCCAGCATCATAAGGGCAAAACCCACCATCAAGAGAGCCATAAAGCCGAGAAAATACGGGTTCTGAAACTGTACCCCCCAGCCAATAGCCGCCCCTGCTTGACGCATGAGCAAAAGGATCACCCCCAACAGCATAAACGAGAGAATAATTCCACTTGCCGAGAGCAAAAAGGAACGTCTGATTTGAGGCAAAGCAGCCTTACCATGCCCAAGAGCACCCGCCAGTTTAATGGAAATCACGGGCAGTACGCATGGCATGATATTCAGAATTAACCCCCCAAGGAAAGCAATGATAAAGATAGAGGCTAACCCTTGGCGTATCACGGGTATTGCCTTGCCTTCGCTGATAGCTATCGTCTGTTCCAACATAAAATCAGGATGAATAACAGTTATTACCGCCTGACGGCCAATAAGGGTTGCGGTGTCACCCCCCATAACCGGAATGCTTGCCGCGCTTTGCCCAAAATCAGGGGCTTGAAACCCTAACCCCGAAGCGTCGGTTTCAATCAGCATATCACCTTCACGCATCGTAAAAATTGCCCCAGAACGGTCAGCAATGGTGACATGAAGCTGATCGGTAGTAACTTGGGCTGAGACGATATGATAGCCGTTGCTTGTGCCTTCAGATGGCACTAAAGCCTCTGCCTTAGCAAGGGTGAAAGCATGCTGAGACGGGGATGCCATCCCAGCTGGAATCTGCAAGGTTAAAATCTCATCAACGGGAATACATAAATCGGCACAAACTAGCCCGTTAAATGCTGCCACTAAAGTGACATCCTTAGCAGATGATGTGATAAGGCTTTGGTCAAGGTTAAGGGTAAGCGGAAACACCACCTCATTGCCATAACCAAAGGTATCAAGCCCAAAGAGAGTAAAGCGTTTTGGTGCTGGAAAGTCCATCTTATGATGCAAAACGGCGGCACTAGCCGAAAAATCAAGCACGGGCGGCAAACCAGCATCGCCAGGGCTACGCCAATAAATTTTCCATCCATCTGCCAATTCTACCTGAAGCCCGGCTTTAAGCGTAGAAGTACCATCATGATGCGTGGTGGCAGAAATCAGCCGTAACTGAACTTCACCCGTACCCTGCCATGGGCCTGTGTCTGCCTGTGCCATAGAAGCAGTTAATAGAATAGGAAAGAAGGCTGATATCACCATCAGCCAGCCAAGCGTAATGACCTTGCCCATGGCCTGCATGCGTCTATTATTCTTTATCTCTGACATGAGAAATACCATGGACTGATAGGAAACATCTGGTCAAGTGCACGATTTGTCGCTAGCATTTCAAAAGGATGAACACAAAACACTCATTACTTGGCCAATTATTGATTGCATCTCCGCAAATGGATGATCCCAGATTTGTGAATGCCGTGATATTGATTTGCCAACATGACGAAACATCCGCCATGGGTCTGATCATCAACCATAAAGCTGATGGGATGGATTTGGATGAGTTGTCAAAACAACTTGGCACAGGAACACCGCGATTTGGCGGTGATACACCTGTGCATTATGGCGGCCCAGTCGAACCATCCAGAGGCATGGTGCTTCATTCCAGTGATCATGTCCTACCTGAAACCGTCATGGTCAGCAACGAGGTCGCCATGACCGCTAATATCCGCATCATTTCTGAAATCACCAATGGCTATGGCCCTAGTGAGTTTATTATCGCGCTTGGACACGCCAGCTGGGCGGCTGGGCAATTGGAAAACGAGCTTAAAAGCAACGCATGGATTATCATGCCTTATGCTCATGATTTGGTGTTTAGCTGTCTCAACCGTGACCAGTGGCAGGATTGCTATTCGCGGTTGGGTATCGCAACCGAACATATGTCATCTAGCGTCGGTCACGCCTAAGATCTTTATTTTAGTAAGGCTGCCATCATATCTGCAGACATCAGGGATTTTGCCCGTTTGTCACCAATAGCAGCAAGCACCGGATCACCCATGATAAGGCGATTGGTAACCTTCTCAATCGCGGCAACATCAATATCATCAATAGCTGATAACTGGCTGGCGGTGTCTTTTAGCTCCCCATATTGTATCCATTGCCTCGGCATGCTCTCACACACGCGCATGACGCTCTCACCCCCCATCAAGAGGCTAGAACGCATCTGAGCTTTGGCGCGAGCCAGTTCTTCCTCAAGGGTATTTTTGGATAAGGTCGCCAGCTCCCCACAAGCTACGCGTATCAACTCATTAGCATCCTTAGCATCGGTTCCGGCATAGACTCCAAACACCCCATGATCAGATAGCATTTGACCAAATGAAAAAACGCTGTAACACAAGCCACGCTTTTCGCGCACCTCTTGAAACAATCGTGACGACATCCCACCACCATAGAGTATAGACAAAGCCAGCAAAGGCCAGCGATCAGGGTCACCCCATGAAAACGCTGGCCAGCCAAACACCAAATGCGTCTGTTCCAAATCGCGCACCAACACATCCTGGCGCTGATCAGTGGCCTGAGGCCAAGATGGAACCCCACGTTCAGGCTTTGATACCTTTCGGGTTAGGCTAGCCTCAATAGCATCCACACGCTTTAACAACGCCTCATGTTGGATCTGTCCAGCCGCAGAAATAATCATATTTGATGTGCCATAATAGCGGTCCATAAAGCCGCTAAGATCACTGCGTCCAAACCCTGTCACACTCTCTGTTGTCCCTAGAATGGGTCGCCCAGCCGAATGTTCCGGAAAACATAATCCTTGAAATAGATCAAAGACAATATCATCCGGCGTATCGTTAGCCTGACCAATTTCCTGAATGATTACCCCTTTTTCACGAGCAATTTCTTCATCAGGCAAAGTTGAACTGGTTAAAATATCCACTAGCAAATCAAGAGCAAAATCAAGATGGTCCGGCAATAAGCGGATATAATACGCCGTTTCCTCCCGGCTGGTATGGGCGTTAATAAATCCGCCAATATCCTCAACCTGCCGCGCGATGGTTTCCGCATCGCGTCGCTGTGTGCCCTTAAACGCCATATGTTCTAACATATGAGCAACACCATGTTCTTGATCGGTTTCATCCCGACTGCCAGCAGAAATCCAGATACCAATGGCAATGCTATTCGCATAAGGCATTTCAGTGCTGGCGATTGTCAAACCGCTTGACCTTTGGCTTACACGCGCTGATGGGGAAACCATGGCGGTCATGATCGCTGTCCTGACATTACCGTTTTTTGCTATCGATCAGGGCTGCCACCTCAATGGCTGAGGCAGAACAATTCACATTCTGATGTGGCCGTTGCATCAGATCACTCAAATGGTCTGGCAACTCTGGCCAAAGACCAGTGGCCTTTTCCACAGCATCAGGAAACTTAGCCGGATGCGCACAGGCCAGCGCCACAATTTTATGGTCATCTGTTTTTGCCGCCTCACGCGCGGCGGCTAGTCCCACGGCACTATGTGGATCAACCAGCACACCATCATCTTTCCATGTCCGTGCGATTTCAGCCAAAGTCGCCTCATCATCACAGCGAAAGCCACTAAAGAGGTTAATATCATCATTAACCATATCCCGGGTAAGGGTGAATTGTCCTGTGTCTGAAAAGCGTTTCATCAATGCCCGCGTCTGATCACCATCACGGTCTAACAATTCAAATATGAGACGCTCAAAATTGCTTGAAACTTGAATATCCATTGAAGGGCTAAGGCTAGGTTCTACCGCCCGTCTTTCCATCACCCCATGGTCAAAAAACCGCGCCAGAATATCATTACGATTTGAAGCGCAGATAAACTGATGCACAGGCAGTCCCATTTTCATGACTGCATAACCTGCAAAAATATTTCCGAAATTTCCAGTTGGGACGGAAAAAGATACTGGTTTTTCTAAGCCGCCAAGGGCCAAAGCTGAGGTAACATAATAAACCATTTGCGGCATTAACCGCGCCCAATTAATCGAATTGACCGCCGATAACCCAATCCGATCACGAAACTCTAGATCACCGAAAAGGTGTTTAACGATGCCTTGGCAATCATCAAAATCACCCTTTACCGCCACCGCATAGGCGCCATCAGCAATCACACTGGTCATTTGCTGTTCCTGAACTGGCGATACCCTTCCATCAGGATAGAGAATAAAGATATCTACCATCTGACGGTCACGAAACGCTTCTAGTGCCGCAGACCCCGTATCACCACTTGTTGCCCCCAAGATTACCGCACGCTGGCCTTTGCGCGCCAACGCCTGATCAAAGAGACGCGATAAAACCTGCATAGCTACATCTTTAAAGGCAATGGTTGGCCCATAAAATAATTCACAAAGATGGATTTGATCATTGATTGGTTTTAGCGGCGCTACCCCAGGCGAAGAGAAACTGGTATAGGCCTCACGGCTTAACGCCAACAAGTCATCAAAACCAAAATCTGGCCCTGTGAATTTAGCCATAATACGGGCTGCCACTTCAGCATATGGCATTGATGCCATAGCCGCGAGTTCACCGTCAGCAAAACGCGGCCAAGCCGTTGGCAGATAAAGCCCACCATCACGCGCCAAACCCGAAAGAAGAGCCGTTTCAAAACTGATCGGGCCATCATTGCCACGGGTGCTGATATAACGGATTTCTTCTGACATCAGGATTTCTCCTTATGGCCTAAACGTCCTGCTTGTCTATGCCATGAGAAATACACGCCAACAAGGCCAAGCGCAATGCCATACCATGTCAGCGCATACTGCAAGTGGTTATTAGGAAGCGTAATATTGACCCCTGCACCAATCGGTAGGACATAAGGCCCATCAGGGCGTAAAGCATCAACGGTAAAGGTGTTAACGATGCTATCACCAAGGCCTGAATATTGGCTGATATCCGCAATAGAAAGAGTAAACCAATCCCCATTTGCTAGATCATTTTCTGGCACAAAATAGCCCTTTTTTGCAGGCAATCTGACGATACCATCCACTTGAATCAAACCGGTGGTTAAGGTTGCTGGACGTTGGTCTGGCTCACGGTAGTCTTGCGAAACCCAGCCCCGATTAATTAAGATGATACGATCATCATCTAACCGCAATGGGGTGATGATATGATACCCCGCAGTACCTTCAAAGGTGCGGCCAGTTAATTGCACTTCATGTTGATGTAGCCACACCCCTTCAACGAAAACACGTTGATAGCGCTGCGGTTCATCAAAAGACAAACTTGTAACAGGAATTGGCGTACTATGTGCTCGATCCTCAAACTCAGCGATAAGCTCTGCCTTCCACTGCATCCGATAGATTTGCCAACTGCCAAGCGTTACCAGAATACCAAATGCCATGACTGAAAATACAGTCATCCACAAGGCTGGACGAAATCCCATCCTATAGGCCTTTCCTAAAAATAACGTTTTTCCGGATCGCGAATCCGAAATTGCCAACCAATCATCAAAGCTTTGAGAGGCCTTAAGGTTTTTAAGGTGGCGATGACCATCACAACTCCCCACAAAATAGCCTGCACCCACAATGGCGGCGAGACTAGTTTTTCCAAGAGAAAGGCCAGGGGAACAATCAAAGCCCCATAAACCAGAACCATTAGTGACGCTGGTCCATCACCAGCATCAAGTTCACTAAAATCAAAATCACAAGCTGTGCAAGTTTGTGCCATCCTGATCCGAGAGACGAACAATGCCCCCACACCGCAATTCGGGCAGGTGTTATTCCATGCCCGTTTCACAGGTCCAGATGAGGATGGCTCACTCATCGCTGATCAACCACCCCAGATATAGACGGCAACAAAGAGGAACAACCAAACAACATCAACAAAATGCCAGTACCACGCCGCCGCCTCAAAGCCGAAATGCTGTTTCGCTGTGAAATGCCCTTGCAGCCCACGGTAATAACAAACGGCTAGAAATAGCGTTCCAATAATCACGTGGAAGCCGTGAAAACCAGTTGCCATGTAGAAAACTGAAGCATAAATCCCATCAGTAAAGGCAAAATGCGCGTGATGATATTCATATGCTTGCAACGCTGTAAATAATGCCCCGAGGCCAATCGTAACAGCAAGGCCACGCATGAAATCACGGCGGTTGTCATGCAACAGCGCATGGTGTGCCCACGTGACACTACACCCAGACAACAACAAAATCATGGTGTTGATCAGCGGCAAATCAAGCGGATTAAAGGTATGGATACCTTCAGGTGGCCAAACACCGCCAACTGGGAAAAGTGACCGATCAAAAAACGCCCAGAAAAACGCGACAAAGAACATCACCTCAGAGGTAATGAACAGCATCATTCCATAACGCATACCAATTTGAACGATAGGGGTATGATGGCCTTGGTATTCAGCTTCGCGAACAACATCACGCCACCAATAAAACATGGTCACAACAACCATGAAAAGACCAAATAACATGGCATAAATACCATATGCATGTTCATGCATGAACAGAACGCCGCCAATCGCCATAGTCAAAGCCGCCATAGACCCTAAAGCCGGCCATGGGCTAGGTTCGACAAGATGATACGGATGTTTTTGCTCTCCACTCATGATTTCCCCCTTATTTATCCTTTGCAAGCAAGTATATGGTCATGTCTTAGTTTTCAACAGCAAAAAACGTATAAGACAAGGTTATTTCCGGAATTTCTTGGGTATTACTATTCTCATCTATTTCCGGGTCAATATAAAACACAACTGGCATGGAAACACTTTCGCCAGGCTGAAGAGTTTGTTCTTCAAAACAGAAACAATCAATCTTCATAAAATATGGCCCAGCCTTAAATGGTGTCACATTAAAGGTTGAGGTTCCCGTGCTAGGGGTGTCGCCTAAATTGGTCGCGGTGTAATGAATGATCACCTCTTCACCAGGGGCAATTCTAACGGGTTTTTGAGGTCCGCTAAACTGCCAATTCAAATTAGACTGCGTATGGGCATTAAAACGCACTTCACGCATTGGCGCCCCAGCGGAAGACCCAGGTGCTGATATTGATACCTGCGTCGTGCCGCCATAACCCGTTACCTGACAAAACAGCTGGTAAAGTGGAACCGATGCGAAGGCCAAACCAACCATACCAAAAACCAGCACCATGATGCCAATCATCATGCGGCGATTACGCTGTGAAGTCATGACTACATCAGCAGACATCAGGCCAGACTCATCTTAACAATGGTGATAACAAAAAACAAAACAGCAAGACCTAATACTGCCGTTAACATAAATATATTTCTGCGGCGGATGACGGCCGCGACCTCATCATGTGACTGGGCATCAGGCTTATTTTTATTGGTCATGTGCCATATCCTGTCCAGATTGTCGCCAGCCCAACATCAAGCCCAAGCCCAAGAAAGACCAAAAACAAATAAAGGATAGAAAATCGGAATAAGGCCATAGGCGTTTTCATATCCGCATCATCGGATCGCCACAAAGCCACCGAAAGCATCAGAAAGCGGATGCCAAGCCCCGCCGCCAGCACCAAATACGCAAGCCCAGCCATGCCAATAAAAGCAGGGATTACCCCAACAATGGCAACAATGACAGCGTAGACAAGAATTTGATTCTTGGTTGCAGCAAACCCATGAACCACAGGAAACATGGGCACACCAACCCGCCGATAATCATCATTTCTAACTAGAGCCAGCGCCCAAAAATGAGGCGGTGTCCATGCAAAGATAATGAGGAAAAGCACCAAAGGTTCTAGACCAAAATCACCACCAGCCGCTAGCCAGCCAATCACCGGCGGAAATGCCCCGGCGGCACCGCCTATGACAATGTTCTGGGTTGTACTTCGTTTTAACCAAACCGTATAAATCAGCCCATAAAAAACAATGGTAAAAGCCAGCATTGCCGCCGCTTTAAAACCGCCAGCAAACCCTAGCACCAAGACTGACAACACGGAAATAATCAGACCAAGACTCAAAGCTTCATCAGGATGCACCCGGCCAAGCGGTATTGGCCGATTGGCTGTCCGTTCCATCTGGGCGTCAATATCACGGTCATACCACTGATTAATTGCCCCTGATGCCCCGGCCCCAGCAGCAATTGCCAGAACAGAGATTATCATCAACACAGGATGTGTGGTCATTGGCGATAACAATACCCCGATCACCGCCGTGAAGATCACAAGGCTCATCACTCGTGGCTTCATCAGAGCGACATAGTCCTCTGGTGAAGCCAAATATGGAGTTGATGATATTGCTTGAGCCATTACGCTTACCTTTTGGTTATGAGAAAACCTTAAACTTTCGGCAATTCATCAAAGGTGTGATATGGCGGCGGTGAAGCCACTTTCCATTCCAGCGTCGTTGCCCCTTCGCCCCATGGGTTCATGGCGGCACGGCGGCGAGAAATAAACGCCTCTGCCACCAAAATGAGGAAGATCAGAACACCAATGGCACTAATATAAGAACCGATAGAAGCCACCATGTTCCAACCAGCAAACGCATCAGGATAGTCGATATAGCGGCGTGGCATCCCTGCAAGACCAAGGAAATGCATGGGGAAGAAGGTCAGGTTAACGCCAATAAACGTGATCCAGAAATGCAACTGGGCCAAGAGTTTATTGTATTCATAACCCGTCATTTTAGAGAACCAGTAATAAAAACCGGCAAACAGACCAAACACCGCACCAAGGGAAAGCACGTAGTGGAAATGTGCAATCACATAATAAGTGTTATGCAAAACCTGATCGAGACCCGCATTTGAAAGAACTACACCTGTTACGCCGCCAACCGTGAACAGGAAGATAAATCCAACCGCCCAAAGCAACGGCACTTCAAAGCGAATAGACCCGCCCCACATCGTTGCAATCCATGAGAAAATCTTAATCCCTGTTGGAACCGCAATGACCATAGTCGCGGCGGTGAAATACGCTTGGGTATCCACATTCAAACCCACGGTGTACATATGGTGCGCCCAAACGATAAAGCCCACAAAGCCAATACCCACCATGGCATAAACCATGCCGAGATAGCCAAAAACAGGCTTACGGCTAAAGGTAGAAATAATATGGCTGACAATACCAAAGGCAGGCAGGATCATAATATAAACCTCTGGATGCCCAAAGAACCAAAATAGGTGCAGGAAGAGAATTGGGTCACCACCTTCGGCTGGAATAAAGAACGCTGTGCCAAAGTTACGGTCTGTGAGGAGCATGGTTATCGCACCTGCAAGAACAGGAACAGCCAAAAGCAACAGAAATGCGGTGACTAGCATCGACCACGCAAACAGAGGCATACGGTGCAAGCTCATCCCCGGGGTCCGCATATTAAAGATGGTAGTGATGAAATTGGCCGCACCCAGAATAGAGGATACCCCTGCCAAGTGCAGTGATAAAATCGCAAAATCCATCGACATTCCCGGAGTGCCTTCTTTGCCGGAAAGAGGCGGATAGATAGTCCAGCCAACACCAGCGCCGCCATCAGCAACCGCTGACATCAGAAGCAGAATAAAAGCCGGAGGCAAAAGCCAGAAGCTGATATTGTTCATGCGCGGAAACGCCATGTCAGGCGCACCAATCATGATCGGCACAAACCAGTTGCCAAATCCGCCAATGAGCCCCGGCATAACCACGAAGAAGACCATGATCAATCCATGCGCGGTGGTAAAGACGTTCCAGACATGGCCACTTTCCATGTATTGAACGCCTGGATTCATAAGCTCCATCCGCATAAAGACCGAAATACCGCCACCAATCAATGCCGCGAGAATGGCAAAGATCAGATACATTGTTCCGATATCTTTATGGTTGGTGGAATAAAGCCAGCGACGAACAAAGCCCTTTGGGGCGCCGTGATGATCGTGTGTATCTGCAGCTGTTGTTGCCATGGTTATGCTCCTACAGGTATTCTAATTACTGTTGAACTGAGGCGAGTTCTACCGTAGCGGCAGAAACTGGACCTGTTGCAAATTCTTGTTTGGCTTCATCAAGCCATGCCTTGTAGGCATCAGCGGAAACCGCCTTAACCACAATAGGCATATAGGAATGATTAGTGCCACAAATCTGGTTACATTGACCATAATAGGTCGTTTCACCCATTGGGACATCAATCCATGTTTCATTGGTGCGCCCGACAACGGTGTAGTTTTGCACTGCTAGCGCCGGCACAAAGAATGAATGCATGACATCGTTGCCTTGGATCAGCAATTTAATGCGAGTGCCTTCAGGAACAACCATAGGGTTATCCACTTCAAGCAACCGCATCTGGCCTTCGGTAAGGTCTTCTTCATCAATCATGTAGCTATCAAAAGCAATCTGCTCATCTGGATATTCATAATTCCAATACCACTGTGCGCCAGTAACCTTAATCACCATATCGGTTTCATCAGTCCGGTCTTGATAATATAGCAAACGGAAAGACGGCACCGCGATCACCACCAGGATGATAACAGGGATCACCGTCCACAAAACCTCAATCAGGGGATTGTGCGTTGTTTTTGACGGCACCGCATTTCTGGATTCACGAAAGCGAAAGCAGGTGTAAATCAACAGCGCCAAAACAAATAGGGAAATGGCCGTAATAATGACTAACAGCAGGTTATGAAGATCATTCGCCTTTTCCGCAATGGAACCTGCTGCCGGTTGCATCCCAATCTGCCAAGGTTCAGGGGCAGAAGCCTGCACTGACCCTGATATGAGAGCGCCAGCAATGCCAACCCCAACTATCGCTAATTTATGAAACGGTTTCATCAAAATGCTTTTCCGCATTGTATATCCCCCAATTCTTCCGCAATTCCTACTATTCCAGATTTCCGGAGTATTTATGATCTAAACATAGACGGATTTTAAGCAAATTGCCATGGCGGAAACATCACAAGCAGGCGCAATTCTTGCGACAGGTAGTCGCATGAGACGACTGATATAGCCTTTTACACAAAGATTTTCCCTTTCAATCCTGCCCAATCATCTCATATAAAGGAAGAGCAAGGGGCAAAACCCCGAAACTTTACCTGCGCTAACAGAGGATTTCTGGATCATGGATGCCATCACCAAGACCAATGAGCTGTTTTTTAATCAGACTGAGTTAACCGAAGATCAGATCATGCCCGTGATCGGGGATGCCCTAGCAGGAAGTGATGATGGGGAGCTATTTCTTGAAGAAAGTCACAGCGAATCGCTGGTTTTTGATGATGGCCGGATGAAAGCCAGCAATTATGATCGCTCCATGGGGTTTGGCTTGCGCGGCATTTCAGGGGAAGCCCATGGTTATGCTCATTCTGATGAAATGACAATCGCCGCGATTAAACGCGCAGCAAACACCATAAAATCGGTCAATGACGGCTATGATGGGGTGATGGCCGTTGCGCCAAAGGGGGGCCACAATACCCCTCTATACACTAGCAACAACCCCCTTGAAGCCACCGATTTCACCACCAAAGTCAAATTGATTGAGGATATTAACGCCTATGCTAGGGCGGCTGACCCTATGGTGAAACAGGTTAGTGTTTCTGTCGCCACCTCATGGCGAGCAGTGCGGATTATCCGCCCAGATGGATTTCAGGCAGCAGATATCCGGCCTTTGGTTCGGATCAATGTTTCTGTGGTCTTGGAAAAGGATGGACGCATGGAAAGCGGTTCAAGCGGCGCAGGTGGCCGTGTCATGCTAGATCAATGGCTAGAACCATCAGCATGGCAAGGTCAGGTGAATGAAGCGGTGCGGCAAGCCCGTGTTAACCTGTCGTCAATTGCTGCGCCGGCAGGAGAGTTAGAAGTGGTATTAGGGCCAGGATGGCCTGGTGTGATGTTGCATGAGGCCGTTGGCCATGGCCTTGAAGGCGATTTTAATCGCAAAGGCACTTCGCTTTTCAGTGGAAAAATTGGGGAGCAAGTTGCCGCCAAAGGCGTTACCGTTGTTGATGACGGCACCATGATGGATCGGCGTGGGTCGGTTACCATTGATGATGAAGGCACAGCCTCGCGCCGAAATGTTCTGATCGAAGACGGTATTCTTGTGGGTTATATGCAGGATCGGCAAAATGCCCGTCTGATGGGGGTTGAACCCACTGGCAATGGCCGGCGGCAATCTTTTGCACATAGCCCCATGCCGCGCATGACCAACACCTTTATGATGAATGGCCAACACAGCCATGAAGAGATTATATCATCAGTTAAAAAAGGGCTTTATGCGGTGAATTTTGGTGGTGGCCAAGTGGACATTACTAGCGGCAAGTTTGTCTTTGCGGCATCAGAAGCCTATCTGATCGAAAACGGCAAGATTGGCGCCCCTGTCAAAGGGGCAACCTTAATTGGTAATGGCCCTGATGCCATGGGCAAAATTACGATGATAGGCAATGATATGGAACTGGATCATGGGGTTGGAACTTGTGGCAAAGCCGGGCAAGGCGTTCCTGTGGGTGTTGGGCAACCGACCCTGAAAATGGGCGGCATTACCATTGGCGGCACAGATATCGGTTGATTATCCGCCTCTTTGGTTCTTGCGCCAATCTTTGGGGCGCAGGAAATCCCCTGCCCACATTCCCCTGCGTCCTGCCGCGGCAATCATTTCATCTTGATGATATTCTTTTCCATATTCCGACACCGCCAAGCCAGCACGGATTAACATTCTCTGAACATCCAGACCATCATCAACTGGTCCGGCATAGCACCGCCCTAAATCACGCTGATAGCGGTCTTTTCCCGTAATGACACAGGCAATGCCCCTGCCGCTACTTTCTAGGACCCCTTCAAGCATTGCCTTAGCCATCTTTCCACAAGGCCAGAGATCACCATCAGGGGTTTCGCATTGCTGTTTGATTTCTGGCGCATCAATCCCTAGCAGTCTGATTTTATGCTGATCCAGGTGAATAGTGTCGCCATCTACCACGCGCCAATCATCAGCGGCAACAATAACCCCTTCGGCCTGCCCGGAGGCACCGAACCCAAGTAACAAAATACTCAGAACCATCAAACGGCCTGATAAGCGTATTAGTCTGCGCATAATAATAGTTAACCCAATCAACTCACAGATAATTTAACCCATTCGGGTATTCATGCAAGACACTTTAGGTAAAGAATGAGACTTAAGTCGCATCGGATGAGGGGTGGTTATGCAGTGCGGGAGTGCCGCCGCCGCCGAGGATACCAAATCATATTGCTAACAACCAGCAACAGCAAAAAGCTAATGATGCCGCCAAAACCAAAGGTCATCATGCCACCGCCAATTTCATAGAGCGGACCAGAACACACCAAGCCAAGCACCTGTCCCATTGAGCCCATGCCCTGAATGACCCCCATGATACCGCCAACTTCATTTTTCCGAATAACCTGACTTGCCGCAGAAGTGATCGTAGGATTGGCTAGGGCAAAACCGGTGCAGACAAGCGTTGTGCAAATGATCATCGGCCAGAACGCCGGTTCAAAAAACCCAACAAAATAGCCTACCATGACTACCGTCATAATCTGTCCTATGACTAAGAGAAATGCCCCTGCCGCTGAGGCCCCTAATTCCGTCAAACGGCGCGTGATAGGGCCGATTAAAATCCCTTGAACAAGGATGATAATGACCCCTACCCATGTGAACACATAGCCTGTCTGGCGGCTGGAATATTCCATCACGTCTTTTAAGACGAGGGTAAAGGATGCCTCAATCTGGGCGAAAGCGAGGTTAAGCAGAAATACCGCAAGGGCAAACATTAACAACCCACTCATTCGCAGCATCACAAAACGCCGTATCCATGACAATTGGCGCGGACGCACATCCCCTTTGCTTTCAGGCACAAAGAAAATAGCAATGAAAAAACCGATTAAGGCCAAGGCTCCAGCCAGCAAAAACGGGGCCGTATGCACTGCACCTCCATAACCGGAAAGAAGACCGCCAATAGCTGGCCCAGAGACAAAACCAAAGCCGACAAAAGCACCAAGAAGCCCCATCGCCCGCGCCCGTTGTTCAGGGGCAGTGGTATCCGTGATAATCGCCTGAATCACGCCAATACTGCCTGATGCAAATCCCGCCAGAATTCGGGCAAAAAACATCATTGTGATATCTGTGGTCATGGCAAACCAAACATGGCCAATAACACTAAACAGAATAGACCCAAGCAACACCCGGCGGCGGCCAAAATAATCTGAAAGCCGCCCCAAAATAGGTGAGCCAATCATCATAGCAAGAGCAAAAGAGGCCAAGAGCAAGGTCATTACGGTTTCGCTGGCCCCTGCCTCGTCAATCACGGCATAAGGCAACACCGGGATCAGCGCACCAACCCCGACGAAGTTCACAAAAACAACAAGTAACAATCCCTGCATCATAGCAATGGGCCTTTAAACTCTAACTTTTAAGCCGATAAACGTCATATAAAGGCTTAATATCTTGTTTCCATTCCTTGTGAAAACGGCCAAGCAAACGATCAGCTTGGGTTTCCCCCTTATCAATCAGATGCTTTATCGGTTGAAGATAGCCTGTCTCATCATCACCAACATCATTCAAACGCTTGCGCCGACTTAACCCTTGCTCTGAGATGCTGAGCACTTGTTTTGCCAGATCGGCCATATCCCTGTCACCCAACTGTCCACGCAGGCCATCTTTTGCAGCACTCATTCGGGCATTCAGCACATCCTCAGCACCGATCGTCTTGACCATCTGGTAAGCTGCATCCAAAGCCTCTTCATCATAAAGTAATCCGACCCAGAAGGCTGGCAAGGCACAAATCATTCCCCAATCCCCGCCATCTGCGCCGCGCATTTCTAAAAACCGCTTCAAACGGACTTCGGGGAAAGCAGTGGTGGTATGATCTTCCCAATCTGAAATCACAGGAAAGCGGCCTTCATATCCGGGCAAAGTTCCGTCCATGAAATCCCGAAACGACAGGCCAGCCACATCCTGATAACTATCGCCGTCATGAATAAAATACATAGGCACATCAAGCAGATAATCTACCCATTGCTCATACCCAAAGCCTTCATCAAACACCGCGGCAGGAACGCCTGAGCGCGCCGCATCAGTATCTATCCATGCTGCTGCCCGGCTGGATAAATAGCCTGATGGCTTACCTTCAATAAAAGGGGAGTTTGCAAAAATTGCTGTTGCTAACGGCTGCAGCGCCAGCGAGGTGCGGAATTTTTTCACCATATCTGCCTCACTGGAAAAATCCAGATTGACCTGAATGGTACAAGTCCGGAGCATCATATCCAGCCCCTTTGTTCCTACCTTAGGCATATAATCGCGCATGATGCGATAACGGCCTTTGGGCATCCACGGGATATCTTCCCTTTGCCAAGTAGGATCAAAACCAATGCCCAACATCCAAATACAGTCATCAGACATGATTTCGGTCATCAATTTAAGATGCGATCGGGTTTCACTACAGGTCTGATGCAAAGTCTTTAACACAGCCCCTGAAAGTTCAAATTGGCCGCCAGGTTCAAGCGTGATTGAGGCGCCGTCATCGTGTTTAAGCGCAATGATATTGCCCATCTCTGTGACTTTGTGCCAACCCTCAATATTAGAAATCTGGGTCAGGATATCCCTAATCCCCCCCTGTTCTTCGTAACTGGGGCGACGATGGGTTTTACAGTTGAAAAGAAGCTTTTCATGCTCAGTGCCAATGCCCCAATCATCAGGTGATTTCTCGCCATCCGCAAACCAAGCTATCATGCTTGCGCGGTCAATTGTGACGTCGTCATGGTTAGTCATATTTGTATTCCGTTCTTTTTTTCATAGATGGCCTGCCATAGGCCAATGGCAAGCACTGCGGCGGTATCTGTTCGCAAAATACTATGGCCCAATGATACCCCATTTGCATGGGGTTGATCTAGCAAGAAACGCCTTTCATCATCAGAAAAGCCGCCCTCTGGTCCTATCAAAATGATTGAGGTAAGCAGCCCATCAGAAGCCTGTAAATACGCCAGCAAATGATGATCTGGCTCACCGGCTTTAGCCTCATCACAAAATATGATCTCTTGCCCTGACTGCTCTGAACAAAAGGCATGAAGGGATTGGGGCTGTTCTAATACCGGTACTGAAAGGCGGCCAGATTGCTCAGCCGCTTCGGTGGCAATGGCAGAGAGGCGGTGATGATTGATTTGCGCATTCTGGGTAAAGGCTGTTGTCACAGGACAAAGCCGTGTCACCCCCAGTTCAGTGGCTTTTTCAATCATGGTTTCCATCCGATGCCGGCGGATCGGCGCAAAGGCCAAGGTCAGATCATGGGATGGTTGCGCTGGTCTTTGCTGATCTAGTATATCAAGTGCTGTTTTCTTTCTGCCTGTGACCACTAGCTTTGCCAGATATTCCCCATCTTCTTCATTAAAAACTTTGATTTGGTCGCCATCTTTTAACCTCAACACCGTCAACAGGTAATGTTGCTGATCTGATGATGGGTCAAGCCTTTCCCCTGAGATGAGGGGCACAGCAAGATAGAGGCGTTGCAGAGATCGTGAAGTCATGCCCTTCATTAGCGATGCCCCCCTTTGGGTGCAAGCCAAATGTCAACCGCTTCGTCTTTTGCCATGTCAAAGTTATGATGTTGTGGGGTTGTTTTGCCGCATCTGTTCCAGTAAAAATGGCTCATGACCTCCTCCGGCGATATCACCTCATTCGACAAAGGCATCTGGCGATATTTGCCGCCGCTATGCCGTGATATTCTTATTCTGATGCGAATGGACCGGCCAATTGGATGGTGGTTATTGGTATTGCCAGCATGGATTGTCATGCCTGTTGCCGCCAGATTATACGATCTCGCAATGTGGGAATTGTTCCGCTTAATGGGGCTATTTTTAGTTGGCGCCATCATTATGCGGGGAACGGGCTGTATTGTTAACGATCTCTGGGACAGAGACATCGATCCGCACGTCACACGCACCAGTGGTCGTCCCATTGCGGCCAAACGCATCAGTATAGGATTAGCGTTACTGATCATTTTTCTTCTGGCCTTGATCGGATTAGTGATTCTGATCCAATTGCCCGTTGAAGCAATTGTCATTGGTATCGCCGCCTTGCCCCTTATTGTGGCATATCCCTTGGCAAAACGTTTCACAGGATACCCCCAGATCGTTCTTGGCATCACCTATAGTTGGGGGGCTTTGCTTGGCTGGGCGGCGATTGGCGTGTGGCCTGATAGCCGCGTCATTTGGCTTTATTTGGCTATGGCGTGCTGGACCTTTGGTTATGATACGATTTATGCCATTCAGGATATGACCGATGATGAGCGCATTGGCATTGGGTCATCAGCGCTTAGCCTTGCTGGGAATATCCAGAAAATCACAGCGGTGGTTTATGGTTTGGTAATAGCCTTGCTCATAGGGTTTGCTGTGACCACAGGGGCAGGCCCATTTTTCAGCTTTGCCATCGTAGTTACAGCTTATCATTTTGGCTGGCAAGTTGCCCGTATCGATGAACATAACCCTAATCTGGCAGGGCGATTATTTCGCAGCAACCGAAATGTCGGGCTTATTCTAGCCGCCGGAACATTAGCAGATACGATACAGGCCTTGGGCTGGATAACCATAAGTTAGGGTTAGCGATATCAGAATAAGATTAAACCAACCCCATGGTCTCATCTAGGCCAAGGGCAATATTCATGTTCTGAACCGCCGCGCCTGATGCACCTTTGCCCAGATTATCAAGGCGCGCAACGATCAGGGCTAATCCCATATCATCATCCGAGGGATGAAACACATGAAGTTCCATCCGGTTAGTGCCTACCAAATCATCCATCCCCAGAAAGCCGCGATCATTCATTTGTGCTTGATCATTTAAGGGATGAACATGAACAAAATTGGCATCAAAATAATGTTGATTTAAGGCTGAATGTATATCGGCAATCGTCACCTGATGGGCTAACTTATCAAGATGAAGCGGCAAGAAGACCATCATGCCTGCATAAAAATCCCCAACCATCGGCGTAAAGACCGGCGGCCTGTTTAACCCCCCATGCATCATTACCTCTGGCAAATGTTTATGATTCAGCCCAAGCGCATAGGCAAAATGCCGAGGTGATTCGCCAGCATCCATATATCCGATCAGAGCTTTGCCGCCGCCACTATACCCACTGACCGCCGAAATATTTAACGCCGCGTCCGAAGACAATATTCCGCGTTCTGTAAGCGGACGGATCATAGCAATCATAGCCGAAGCATAGCATCCAACATTGGCAATATGCCGCGAGCCGCTGATGCGATCTCGCTGGCCCGATGTCATCTCTGGAAAGCCATAGACCCAGCCATCCGCCGTACGATGCGCGGTAGAAGCATCTATGATGCGGCAGTTCAGTCCAGCCGCCAGAGAAGCTGCCTCAACCGCGCTGTCATCAGGCAAGCATAAGATCGTGACATCGGATGCCGCCATAGCGTCATAACGTTGTGCAGGGTCTTTACGGTGCTTTTCATTCAGCTGAATTAAACGGACTTCCGGATGCGCCATTAGCCGGTCTCGCACCTGCAAACCTGTTGTTCCTGCTTCACCATCAATAAAAATTTTATAACTCATGCCTTTGTCATACTGTCAGACTGGTTGCGGAGCAAGCCAATATCGGCTAATCAATGGCCATGAGTGATAGAAAAAGTAATAATATAGAAACCATTATGGCTATGCTTTTGGATAGCGCCAAAACCCATGGCGCTGATTCTGCTGATGCGATTGTTGCCGGCGGGGTATCCGAAGATGTCTCGGTTCGTTTAGGCAAACTGGAATCTATTGAACGATCCGAGGATCGCAATATTGGCCTGCGCGTTTTTGTTAATGGCCGCAATGCTGTCATTTCCACCGCTAGCACAGATCAAAACAGCATAGATACCTTAGCTGAACGGGCGGTATCCATGGCGCGTCTAGCACCCCCAGACCCTTATGCTGGATTGGCAGAAGCTGAACTTCTGGCCAAGGATATTCCCAATTTAGATTTGATGGATCATACCGTTCCCAGCAGTGAGACGCTTAAAGATCTGGCATTTACGGTTGAAGACGCTGCCTGTTCTGTCAAAGGCATCACCAATTCTGAAGGGGGCAGTGCCTCATACGGAACTAGTGAAATTATGCTAGCCACCAGTAATGGATTTTCATCAAAGTATGAGCGCAGTGGATTCAGCATTTCTGCTGTGGCATTAGCGGAATATGATGGCAAGATGGAACGCGACTATGATTTTAGTTCAGCCGTTCATTTCAGTGATTTGCGCCCAGCCGCCGAAGTTGGGGCAAGCGCCGCTCATCGGACACTAGCCAAGCTTGGTGCGAAAAAAGCTAAAACCGGGGCTTTCCCTGTTATCTATGATCAGCGCGTGTCATCATCGATAAGTGGTCATATTGCCAGCGCCATTAATGGCGCCGCGATTGCTAGAGGCACCAGTTTTCTCAAAGACCGCATGGGTGAACCCATTACCAGCAAAGGGATCACCATTACTGATGATCCGTTAAGGCCGAGGGGTGCCGGATCATCAACCTTTGATGGTGAAGGCTTGCCCCGCAAGAAACGCATTATGATTGAAGATGGCGTTCTCAACGGCTGGCTTCTTGATCTGGCTAGCGCAAAGCAGCTTAAACTCAATCCTACCGGCAATGCCAGCCGCGGTGTCAGTTCCCCGCCCTCACCCTCAACCAGCAACTGGATCATGTCACCTGGCGCAATTAGCCGTGAAGCCCTGATCGCTGATGTTAAAGAGGGGTTTTTGGTAACCGAATTAATAGGCTCATCAGTAAGCCTGATCACTGGGGATTACAGCCGTGGGGCATCAGGGTTCTGGATTGAAAATGGTGTCATTACCTATGCGGTGACCGAAGCAACCATCGCAGGCAATCTCAAAAATATGCTGATGGCTATGACTGCGGCAGATGATCTGGATTTCAGCCGTTCCAATGTGACGCCTAGTTTGCGTATTGACGGGATGACCATAGCCGGTGGCTAATCACGGACAGATCAGGCAAACTCGCCAGTTCAGCAATTGGTTTGAACTGATGGTGAAAGATCATGGGTTCCTCCGGCTAGGTTGGCACAATCTCCACCAAATTTCAGGCGAAGCATGGCGCAGCAATCAACCAACCCCGGGGCGCATCGCCAAAGCCGCGCGGATGGGTATCAAAACCATTATTAATCTGCGTGGCCCTCGTGATGATGGCGGTTGGCGGCTGGAAAACGAAGCCTGCCAAGATCATGGAATCACTTTAATTGATTTCACCATTCGCTCACGTGCTGTGCCAGATCACGAAAACATTCTTGCCGCTAAAGCCCTTTTTGACAGCCTTACTTATCCGGTTCTCATGCATTGCAAATCAGGGGCTGATCGCGCCGGAATTATGGCGGCACTTTATCTGTTGTTGCGGCAAGGCGCTGATATCGATACAGCCGCCAAACAATTATCATTTCGATTTCTTCATGTTCGCCAAGCCAAGACCGGGCTTCTTGATGCTTTTCTGGACAGCTATCGCCCTTTTGAGGCAAAAGGCGTGGGTTTCCTAGACTGGGCCGAGCATCACCTTGATCCTGCCGCCATCACCAGCCAATTTCAGGCAAAGGGATGGGCAACACGTTTGGTGGATAGCATCCTTCGACGCGAATAGCGCCTTGTCACTATAATGTTATCATCTATGATAGCCGTTTAATAAAAATGTTGGCTCTGGCAAAGATCAGCATAGATGCCAGCTTTTGCAATTAGCGTCTCATGATTTCCGGCCTCAGCAACACGGCCCTCATCAATGACCAAAATGTAATCTGCGTGACGAACTGTCGCCAGACGGTGTGCCACAATAAGCGTGGTTCTTCCCTTAGCAAGGGTTTGCATCGCACCCTGGATTTGCTTTTCGGTTGCGGCATCAAGGGCGCTTGTTGGCTCATCTAACAGCAAAATAGGCGCATCACGAAGCATCGCCCTAGCAATAGCAATACGTTGACGTTGGCCACCCGAAAGGCGGTTGCCTTCTTCGCCCACCACGGTCGCGTAACCCTCTGGAAGATCGCGAATAAATCCGTCCGCCGCCGCCGCTTCAGCCGCCGCATGAACCGCCATGTCATCAGCATCAAGCTGACCAAAGGTAATATTGGCGCGCACCGTATCGTTAAACAAAAGACTATCCTGACTTACCAATGCCATCACTGATCGCAATTGTTTCAAATCAAGCTCACGCAAATCATGACCATCAAGTCGGATAACCCCCGACGCAGGATCATAAAGCCGGGGCAGTAAATTAATAATGGTGCTTTTGCCGCCGCCGCTTGGACCAACCAGCGCCAGCGTTTGGCCCGGTGAAATTGTAAAACTGATATCATCAAGTGTGACCGCGTCACCATAACGAAAGCTCACTTTATCAAACTCTAGCTTGCCTTTGATGTCATTCAGCACAATAGGCTTAGATGGCGATACCACCGCCGCTGGAGTATCAAGCAATTCATAAAGCCGCGACAACGCCGCGCCTGCCTCTTGAAGAACTGTGTTCAGGGTTCCCAAAGCGCGAACAGGCTGTGCCAGCATCAAAAGCGCGGTAATAAACCCAGCTACATTCCCAATATCAATATTGCCAGACAGCACCCGCCAACCTGCCAGTCCAATAATACCTGCGATAGCAATGCCGCCCAATACCTCAAGGATGGGATCAATACGTGCGCGCCCCAAGGCCAGCATTCGGTGGCTTTTGAAAAGCCAAGCAAACATTTGTGACGTGCGCTGATGTTCATAATCTTCCAGCCCATAGGCGCGGATCATGCGGCCTCCTTTGATGGTTTCCTGTAATAACGCAGTGGCTTGCCCCATCTGTTCTTGTAATTCTCTGGACCCCTGTCGTTGGCGGCGGCCAATAGAAATAATCGGGCGCATGGCAAGCGGATAAACCCCTAGCACCATAAGCGTTAAAAGCCAATCAAACCAGATCATCACGCCAAACAGCACCAGCACCGTCAAACTATCCCTGATCAGATTGCTAACCAATCTGACTAAGGCCTCACGGATGAGGTTAACATCATTAGTTAAACGGCTAACAAAATGGCCTGACGGCGCAGCTAAAATCTGGCGCAGATCAGCAAGGATCAGATGCGATGCCATCGCTTTCTGAATATTCATCGTCACTTTGAGCGCCAACAACGACACTTGCCGCGTCAGGCCATACATGGCTATCCCCCGGATCAGCGCAATTCCAATAATCAAAGGGGGTATCTGCCATACCAAATCAGTATTCATCGCATTAAGCGCATTGAAAACATGTTGGATCAGCATGGGGTAGGCCCCAGAAAGTGCCGAAACCACTGCCATAAAGGCAAAAATAACCAGCAAAGCGCGCCATTCTTGGCGCACCCAATCCTGCCATAACCGGCGAAAAAGCCGGGATGTTGCGTTTTTGCTAGTGCTTTCAACAGGTGCCGTCATATCTTCTAGATAGGCTATCTGAGGACAAGGAACAACATCAAACCATAAGATCAAAGGTTGAAAATACAGCAAGTCTGATTACAAAGCCTTAAACAAAAGCACAAAATTGCTGGATTAACCCCTTAAAATTATGGCAAAGAGAGGCAACAAAAGGTAAATCGGATACTTAATGACCATGATGTTAGCCCCATGATACCCACCTATGTGATTGCCTTTAGTGATGATGATGGTCGCCGCAAGACCCAGAAAATATCCCTCAATGCCATTGGGCTTGACCCTATTTTTGTTGATGCGGTCAGAGGCCGAGACATTCCCCCATCAGAAAAACAGCGGTTTCTTAACCCCTCACGGCAATGGCGGGTAAAGCACCCCATGAAAGATAATGCCCTAGGCTGTGCCCTTAGCCATTATAAGGCATGGGAAATGATCCAGCAGAGTCCGACCCCCTATGGACTTGTTCTCGAGGATGACGCAACCCCGATTGAAACTAGCAAACCCATCCTGATTGATCAGTTGAACAGTCTAGCCAGCATGGCAAATCACCTTGATGTGGTCATCCTATCGCTAAGACGAAAAACCAACCGGCAAATCCCCATCGCCCCGATTGGCAAGAATGGTAAGCTGATGATGGTTAAATATTGTGACATTGGCGGCGAGAGTTATTTTATTACCCGTCCTGCGATTAATCGGCTCATGGCACATCCTGATCGCCATTGCTTTGAAGTGGATACTTTTCTTCAACACTGGTGGCGGCATAAGGTACGGCTAGTCCATCATATCCCCAGTCTCTTTGAAGAGGATGGCGGCGAAAGCCAGATCGGATATCATGATACCCCGGAATGGGCGAATGACCGCATCTGGCATGACTGTGCAAGGCGATTTTGGCGAGCGCAGGATTCGTTAAAAAAACGGCTTCTTCTGACATCTCATTTGCGCGCCATTCATACGCAAATCGATGGGCTATCTAACCCAGACATAGAAAGTTAATCTGATGAAAACCTGTATTAAATTTTGCAATAACAGCATGGCAGGAGCATAATAAGTTCCATGATCAGCGCGTTTTCAAAAACCCGATTTGTAACGGTGTTACTGGGGATTATGGCTGGCATCTATTTTGGGCTAGCAATCCGTTCTATGCGATGGAAGAGGCTTGAAGGCGCAGGCTTAAGTGATGATCTGCCAGGGCATCAGCCCGTGATATTAGTTCATTGGCATAGCCGAATGCTTGGGTTTCCACCACTATTCGGATGGCGATATCGGCCGCACTATCTCATCTCCAGCAGTCGCGACGGCAATATTGCTGTTTTGTCCGGGCTGATTAATGGCATTCATTATATCAACGGCTCTACAGGAAAAGGAGGGGCAAAGGCTCTCTTAGGGTTGCGGCGACTTCTTAAAAAAGACCAGATGATTTGCATCACACCTGATGGCCCGCGTGGCCCTGCCCGAATGGCAACAAATGCCGCTATCATATTAGCTGCTTCTAGTGGTGCCCCGATCATTCCATTTTCTTGGTCATCTTCAAAACACAGCCGGCAGAAAAGCTGGGATAGGCTTATGATTCCTAAATGGTTTAAGCGCGGTGTTTACGCGTTTGGTGAACCTATTTATATCAATGGCCCATTGGATGAGGACGCCGCCAATGCTGCGCGGCTTAAAATGGAAGATGCCATCAATGAGGTGACCGCCGCCACAGATCTCTATTTTGATCATCCTGTTGATCACTTGCCAGACCGCTATGGAAGCGCAAAGAAAAAATGATGATTTGGTCTTATGGCAAATTATGGACGCTTTTCTCGCCATTAGTTTATTTGTGGTTAAAATGGCGCGTCATCAAAGGCAAAGAAATAGCATCACGCTTGCCAGAACGCTATGGCAGGACTGCCCTTCCAAGACCGCAAGGACAATTAATCTGGCTTCACGCAGCCAGTGTTGGCGAAACTGTTTCTGCCTTTGTTCTTGGCAGGAAAATTTGTGAAAAATGGGATGCACAGGGCAATAACTCTGATCACCATCTAAATCTGCTTATCACCACATCGACCATTACCGCGGCAAAAATGTTGTCATCCTTGGTCACGAAACATAGCTTAGAAAATCGCATTATTCATCAGATGCAGCCTCTTGACGCCCCGCGTGTTATCAAGCGGTTTTTGCACCATTGGCGCCCCGATGGCTTAATTTCTATGGAAAGCGATATCTGGCCAACGATGATTATGCAAACAGCAGATAGGGGTATTCCGGTTCTGCTTATTTCTGCCCAAATGTCGATGCGCTCACTTAAGCGATGGCAACGGATCAGTTCTTCTAATCGGCAGTTTTTGTTCTCTGCCCTTGAACGGATTGAGGCGGTTGATGAAGAAAACGCCAACCGCTTTCGTCAGATTGTTGATCCCAGCTGGACTGACATTGAGGTTAGCGGCCCTCTCAAAGCCTCTGCCATGCCACCTGACGTTGATAAAAATATAGTTCTTGAGGGCAATGCCGCCTTAAACAGCCGCTTTGTTATTCTGCTGGCATCTAGCCATCCAGGCGAGGATGAATTGGTGTTGCGGGCCTTTCAAGCGATGCGGCAAGACACCTCAACGGTATTAATCCTGACCCCTCGCCATATTGAACGCACCCCACAACTGATCAATATGCTTGAAAAATATGATGTAAAACCTGCTTTATTAAGCCGGGATGGCTGGCCTGATATGCAGACCAGTGTCTGCATTGCTGATGTTATGGGTCAGATGGGAAACCTTTTTGCCATGGCAGATGTCATCATCATGGGTGGTGGATTTATGCCCCATGGTGGGCATAACCCTATGGAACCTGCGGCCTTGGGTAAGGGTGTGATTAGCGGTAAAAACATCCATAAAAATGCAGCGATTTATGCTCGCCTAGATGATTTTGGCGGTGTGATCTGGGCAGATAGCCAAGTTGAGATTGAAACCGCGATCACTAGCCTGATGACAGCACCAACCCGTCTTAAGCATCTTAACAGCGCTGCCT
Source organism: Pseudomonadota bacterium (assembly GCA_027593125.1). Taxonomy (GTDB): domain Bacteria; phylum Pseudomonadota; class Alphaproteobacteria; order Puniceispirillales; family UBA1172; genus UBA12202. The sequence goes on from JAQCJL010000001.1 coordinate 38,266, forward strand.
TTTCTGCTTATCAATCTTTTACCAAACAGGTGGATGAGGTGGCAGATCGTATTCTTGGAATGGTCAGGCAATCATGACAAGAAAGCCCCCTCAGTTTTGGTATTCTCAGAAAGGCGCTAGCCAAGTCTTGGCAGTGATGATGACCCCCTTAAGCTGGCTATGGCAACTGGTCACTGGGTTGCGCTGGCGTCTCGTTAAGCCATATCAATCTTCATTGCCGGTAATTTGTATTGGCAACCTTACTGTCGGCGGCGTTGGAAAAACGCCATGTGTTCGTACCCTTGCCTTGGCCGCAAAAGCCAAAGGGTTTACGCCTGTTATTCTGATGCGAGGCTATGGCGGCCGATTAGCTGGCCCATTATTTGTCAACGACCAACATTCCGCCAATGACGTGGGTGATGAGGCCTTAGAATTAAAAGCAACTCTGGCTTTGCCTGTGGTTGTGTCACGTGACCGCGCTGCTGGCGCACGCTGGATAGAAACACATCATGCTGGTGATGTGATCATTATGGATGACGGATTTCAAAACCCAACCTTGCGATATGATCAGGCGGTGTTGGTATTTGATGGCGAAACCGGCATTGGCAATGGTGGCATTGTTCCTAGCGGGCCACTTCGTGAGAGCCTGCCAACCGGGCTTCGCCGAGCGAGCCATGCCCTTATCATTGGTGAGGATAAGCATCAATTAGCGAACCGTATCCATCATCTTGCCCCACACATTCCACGGGCCAGCGCGCAGAAGGGCTATCATACTAAAACGCGCCAAATGATCACGGATCAAACGACATGCAACGGCCGGTTATTAGCCTTTGCTGGTATTGGTCGCCCCCAGGGATTTTTTGATACCATCCAGGATCATGGCGGCCATCTGGTAACCAGCCTTTCTTTTGGTGATCATCACCATTATAGTGCAAAGGAATGGGAACATATCATCCGTATGGCAGAGACCAATCAAGCGCGGCTTGTGACCACAATGAAAGATTATATGCGCTTAAGCCCATCGCAAAAGGCTATGGTGACGCCTTTGCCCTTGGAATTGCGGATTGATGATGAGAAATGGATAACCCAATTGCTGGCAGGATTAGATAAGGACTAGATATGATCCCATTTCTTGCATTGTGGTTTCGCCGACTTATCATTTGGCCACTTGGTGCAGTTTTGATTAATATGGTCATGGCACTGCGCTTTATTATCCCTGTGCATTGGTCAAGTGCCGTTATTGGTGGACTTGTTCGCTTTATTGGGCCATGGACACCGTGGCATCGCCGAGCCCAAAATAATCTGCGGCTTGTGATGCCAGAATTGACCGCATCTGAAGTGCGCAACATCCTTATGAAAATGTGGTGGAATATTGGCCGAAATGCTGGTGAGTTTGCCTATCTGGAACATCTGGCAGGGCAATCCTTAAATCACCTGAACGGAGATGAAGCCCTGGATGATATTGCCAAGACAGGCGGGTTTATCATTAGCGGCCATCTTGGCAATTGGGAAATGTGCTGTATCCCTTTTATTCGCCGCAATTTACCCTTTTCGATTATTTATCGCCCTCTTAATAATCCACTGGCTAAAAACGCGCTTAATAAGCGGCTAGAATTGGCAGATAAAACCTATACCAAGGGCAGAGAATCCGCGCGTGGCATTATCGAAACCGCTCGCAGAAAACATATTATGATTATTCTGGTGGATCAAAAATTGCGCGAGGGCATGGTCGTACCCTTTTTTGGCAAAGGGGTCACAACGCCTGTGTCATATATCAAAGCTGCACTTAATCATGATGTTCCCCTGATTATGATGCGCATTCGGCGGATGCGAGGCTGTCAATTTTCGGTAAATCTTGAAAAACTAGATTGCCAGGCCATCATAGCGGAACATCCAAATACTGATCCTGTTCTGGCTATTGCCACGGTCATCAATGAAAATCTAGAGAGCTGGATTAGAGAAACCCCTGAGCAATGGTTCTGGCCACATCGCCGCTGGCCTGAAAGTAAGGGGGAAGCCCCTTATGAATTGGACTAAAAGAAGTTCAAGGCGATACGCGTTTAAGACGTGAACAAGTTGGCCTGATCAGAATTATCAGGGGTATTCGTCTGTTTTTTCTTTGATGCTTTCTTTTCCAAAGACTGTCCCCCACCTTGGCTAGGGTCTTTGGCTGTTCCCATGATTTGTGCTTCAAGCCTGCCATCTGCAAACCGCAGATTAACCATATCGCTGCTGGCGGCATCTTTTGCGGATTTGAGAATTTGGCCATCATTAGCATCACTGATCAGGGCAAACCCTCTGGCTAGCACCTTTTGATAGGATGACGCCTCAAGCAGACGCCCAACTTGATCCAATTTGGCAGTAAGCCTTTCAAGGATTTGTTCCCCTCGGCGCACCACTCGCCCTTCAAACAGGGTAAGATGATGTTGCTTCTGTTCCAACATTCCTGTTGGGGCGGTCATTCCCTCAGTGACCATACCAAGGCGCTGAACCTGATGGGATAATAGGCGGTCTGCAGCCTGATCCAGACGCAACATGATCTGTCCTGCACGATCCCGCGCATCGGCAATTTGTCCCGCTGGGGTCGGCAAACGATCAGCCAGCCCTTGTATCCGGGTAGCAAGGCCATTGAGATGACTATCAATCACCCGCATATGATCCGCATCACTGGCATCCAAGCGTTGCTGGCGAAAGGCAATGGCCTCCTTGGGGTCACCAAGGGCGCGTTCAAGGGCGTTCAGCCGTTCTGTCTGTTGGCTATTGATCTGATCAGTTTTGCGATCAAGCCGCAATTCCCATTCTGTTAATTGACGACGAAGGTCATTACGAACAGGGGTTGCTAGTTCCGCTGCTGCGGTTGGGGTTGGCGCTCGCAAATCAGCCGCATAATCACATAGTGTTGTGTCTGTTTCATGACCAACGGCGGAAATAAGCGGAATTTCTGATGCCGCAACCGCCCTGACCACAGCTTCTTCATTAAAGGCCATCAGGTCTTCAAGACTGCCGCCTCCACGCGCCACAATCAGCACATCTGGCCGGGGAATATGCCCATCCACGGGCAAAGCATTAAAACCCTTAATCGCAGCGGTGATTTCTGCCACCGCCGCATCCCCTTGCACCAATACAGGCCAGACCAACACATGAACCGGAAACCTGTCGCTCAAACGGTGCAGAATATCCCTGATGACTGCCCCTTTAGGGCTGGTGACCACACCGATCACCTTGGGCGTCGAGGGCAGAGGTTTTTTGCTGTCAGCATCAAAAAGCCCCTCTGACAACAGCCGCTTGCGGCGTTCCTCAAGTTGCTTGAGAAACGCGCCTTCACCGGCTAGTTCAAGAGACTGGACAACAATTTGATAACGAGATTGCCGCGTAAAAGTGGTAAGCTTACCTGTGATCACCACATCCAGCCCATCTTCAGGCAACATGGTCATGTGCGGCACCATGGTCTTCCAGATCACGGCTTCAAGAATATTATTTTCATCTTTGAGCTTAAAATAAATATGCCCTGACGACCATTGCCGGCATTCTGCGATTTCCGCTCTAACTCGGACAACATCAAAACTCTCAACAGCGCGCTTAATCGCCTGCGACAATTCCGACAGCGAAAAAACAGGCTGATTATCAGATACAGAGAGGCTTTGGTCTTTCGGTTCCATACCATGTTATGCCATAGTGACGCGGATAAGGCCAATGGCTAGGTGAGATATTTGTTGCAAGGGAGGATGAAATGAAAGTCTTGATTATTGGTGGTGGCGGCAGAGAGCACGCGCTAGCCCATGCCATGTCATCTTCGCCCATGCTAACCGAATTGCTAGCCACCCCCGGTAATCCGGGAATATCGGCACTAGCCCGTTGTCTGGACTGTCCAGACGAAACCACCCTTTTTGCCGCTATCAAAGATGAAGCTGTTGATCTGGTCGTAATTGGCCCAGAAGCGCCATTAGTTGATGGCATGGCAGATCGGCTCAACGCTGCGGGTGTGGCAGTGTTTGGGCCAAGCCAAAAAGCCGCTATGCTTGAAGGCTCCAAAGCCTTTGCGCGTGCCTTTTGTGATCGTCACCACATCCCTCAACCTAGCTGGCGGGAATTCACCGACAGCCACGAGGCTATAGCCTATATTAATGCTCATCCTGCTGAAGGCCATGTAATCAAGGCAGATGGTCTGGCGGCTGGCAAAGGGGTTGTTGTGGCTGATACCAAAGCTGAGGCAATCACCGCCATCACCAATATGCTGGATGATCAACAGTTTGGTGAGGCCGGGGCATCTATTTTGATTGAAGAGCGCATCTCTGGCGTTGAGGCATCCCTCTTTGCGATGGCTGACGGCAATCACGCCATCATGATTGGTACAGCGCAGGATTATAAAAGAGCATTAGATGGGGACAAAGGCCCTAATACCGGCGGCATGGGTGCCGTTTCCCCAGCCCCAGCTCTTGATGCCAATCCGCACCTAACCGATCAGGCATGGCGTGAAGTGGTAGAAAATGTCATCCATGGCATGAAAGCTGAGGGTATGCCTTATCAAGGGTTTCTTTATGTTGGGTTGATGATCACCGATGATGGCCCCAAGGTAATTGAGTTTAATTGCCGTTTTGGTGATCCTGAAGCGGAGGTGATATTGCCCCGGCTGGAAAGCGATTTGCTTAGCGCAATAGTTGCCGCTACAAAATCACAACTTCATCAGACCGCGTTGCAATTCAAACCCGGTGCGGCAGTGACCGTGGTTATGGCAAATGGAGGATATCCAGGGCCAATTTCACCAGGCGGTGTGATCACTGGACTAGCCGAGGATGAGATCACAAACAGCATGGTGTTTCATGCTGGAACCCAAATGACAGAGGGAAAAATTATCGCCGCAGGTGGCCGTGTTTTAGCAGTAACGGGATGGGGCGAGGATCAAGCCAGCGCCAGGCAAACCGCTTATGCCCGCGTAAAAAAGATAAACTGGCCTGATGTGTATTATCGCAAAGATATTGCCCGTTAACGGCGCTGAGAAAAAAACGACTTTAGCATCTGGCTTGATGCCTCCGCCTTAATGCCATCATATATCTCTGGCTTATGATGGCATTGGGGGTGATCAAACACCTTAGCCCCATGGAAAACCCCACCAGACTTTTCATCCCCTGCGCCAATATAAAGCCGTCTGATCCGTGCCTGTGCAATAGCACTAGCACACATGGCGCATGGCTCTAGCGTCACCCATAAATCACAATCTCCTAAGCGTGGATTTTGGCGATTTGCAGAGGCTTCACGAAGGGCCAGAATCTCAGCATGAGCAGTCGGATCACAATCACGTTCCACCCGATTGCCAGCCACCGCAAGCACCGTCCCATCAGCGGCAACAATCACCGCACCTACGGGCACATCTCCGGCTTCTCCTGCTGCTTTTGCAGCGGCAAGGGCATCTGTCATATAATCCTGATAAGGATGCGTTGTCTTCATGCGAAACAGCATCGCATAATTCCACCATTTAGGCTATGGTGGAGGCATGGCAAAATCACCACAGAAAACAGAACTGGCAGCACTCTTTGACGCAGTCACCAAAGCCCCGCAGCGCCTAGCCAAACGCATCGCGGCAGCAGGGCTATGTTCACGGCGAGACGCAGAACAATGGATTACTAGCGGCCGCGTCAAGGTTGATGGCAAAAAACAAGACAGCCCAGCCATCAATGTCACCAATGAACAGGTAATTACCGTTGATAACAACCCTTTGCCCATGATCGAACCTCCGCGTTTGTGGCGATATTATAAACCACGCGGATTGGTGGTTAGTCATCGGGATGAAAAAGATCGCATGACCATTTTTGATGTGATCAGAGAACAACATGGCGAAGATTTACCAAGAATGATCAGTGTCGGACGCCTTGATCTGGATTCCGAAGGCCTTATCCTGTTGACCAATAGTGGCGCTCTGGCGCGCTATCTGGAATTGCCGTCAACAGGCTGGATTCGAAAATATCGGGCACGGGTTCATGGGCAAGTCAAAAAAGACCATCTTGACCAGCTTGGTCGCGGTTTGACGGTGGATGGGGTGCGTTATCGTCCTGTGGTTGCTAGCCTTGATCATCAGGCGAATAGCAACGCTTGGATAAACATCGCCCTTAAAGAGGGTAAAAATCGGGAAATCCGGAAACTGATGGAACATTTCGGCTATCCCGTTAGCCGCCTGATTCGCACCTCATTTGGGCCATTCATGCTATCACGGATGGATGAAGGCGACATTATTGAGATTAAGGCCGCTGTCTTGCGTGATCAGCTTGGCTTAAAAAAAGCTGACATCACATCTGAGCCTGTGGCAACGAAACCTCGGTCTAAACCTCAAGCCAAATCTTCTCTTCCCTCTAAAAAACCAGCTTCTAAAGCTGGCGCAAAGAAACCAAATCATCATGCGGATCATCAGCGGAAAAAAACGCGGCGCGACGCTCATCGCCCCTAAAGGTCAGATCACTCGCCCAACCGCAGATCGCACCCGGGAAATGATCTTTAATGTGCTAAATGGGGGACGTCATGGAGAGGTTCTGGAAGCGCCGCTAGTGGTTGATGCTTTTGCTGGCAGTGGCGCAATGGGGCTTGAGGCATGGTCCAGAGGCGCTAAGCGCGTGATTATGATTGATCATGATCGATTAGCACGATCAGCCATTACCGCCAACATCCAAAAGCTTAATGCCAGTGAAGCTTGCGGCGCGGTTGATCGCGACTTAAGTAAGCCTATGACTTGGCCTTTTGGGGCGGCAGGATTACTTTTTCTTGATCCCCCTTGGCGAAGATCTGCTGATGAAGCCGATTTGTCTGAAATAGCGCTAGAACAGCTTGTAGAAGCAAAAGCCGTTTTGCCCGAAGCGTTTGCCGTCATTGAATATGATGTTCGCTTTCCCCCACATCCACCCACAGGTTGGGCCATCGTAGATACGCGCAAAGCCGGACGCGCTGGGGTTATGTTTCTGCGTTATCAATCCAATTAGCGGCGTCCAAAAAGTTTTTCAATATCAGCAAGGCTGAGGTTCACAAAAGTCGGCCTGCCATGATTACATTGCCCTGAACGTGGGGTGATTTCCATATCCCTTAACAGAGCATTCATCTCGCTAGCGTTGAGGGCTCTACCCGCTCGCACAGACCCATGGCACGATATCGTTGCCAGAACATGGTTGATCCGGTCTTCAATGCTCTTGCTAGCATCCTGCTCTAGCAATTCTTCTGCGGTATCACGAACCAACTGCTGAATATTAGCCTGACCCAAGATCGCTGGCATTTCGCGCACCAGAATAGCGCCATCACCAAAAGCTTCAACTGCCAGCCCTAATTCAGCCAGCATCGGGGCGTGTTCAATCAAAATAGAAACCGCCGCAGCACCAGGTTCAACAACCTCAGGTATTAGCAAGGCTTGGCGTTCCACTTTGCCAGCTTCACGCTGTGCCTTCATTCGTTCCAGCACCAACCTTTCATGTGCCGCGTGCTGATCCACCAGAACAATACCATCAGGGGTCTCTGCAACAATATAAGTTTTATGAAGTTGTGCCTTAGCAGCACCAAGGGGGTAATCCATAACATTGGCGTCCCCCCTTTCCCCCTGATCCGCATCATTCGCGTCACCATAATCTGAAGCGGTTTCTGCCAGCCTTGCTTCAGGGGCAGCATCCGTAAAGGGCAGCTGTTTGCCAAAATAATCAGGGGATTGCCAATCTAGTCGTGTCCGTGATGGGCCGCCGCGCCCCGTCCCCCCATACCAAGCCCCTCGGCTTGGTGCCGTCATTCCGATCGCTGCTTGTCCCAATTGACCACTTGTTTGCCGATTACTATCAATCGCGGCACGCAAGGCATTAATGACCAAAGAACGGATCATCCCCCCATCGCGAAACCGCACCTCTGCCTTAGCCGGGTGGACATTGACATCCACATCTTCGGACGGCAACGCCATAAACAGAACCACCACGGGATGCCGCCCTTGCGGCAATGTGTCTGCATAAGCCGCCCTAACTGCGCCTATCAAAGTTCGGTCACGCACCGCACGTCCATTGACATACAGATGAATAGCGGTAGCGGTAGATTTGTTAAAAGTTGGCAGTCCTGCCAGCCCAGATACCGAAACCTGATCACGGCGGGCATCAATATCCAGGGCTTCATCCGCAAAATCAGCCCCCATCACATCCCGTATCCGCGCCCGAATATCATCACGAGCAGGCAATACCATTGGCTGACGACCAGAATCGCTAACGGTAAAGGCAATCGCCGGATGCGCCATGCTGATACGTCGTACCATTTCAAGAATTTGTGCTGTTTCTGTTCGGTCAGTTTTCAAAAACTTAAGCCGCGCAGGTAGCGCCGCAAACAGTTTCTCAACTACAACCCTTGTGCCTTTTTGACGAGAAGCAGGATGCAATTCACCGATATGCCCGTTATTAATTTCTAGCATCCATCCGTTTTCTTCTCTTGCGGATCGGCTAGATAGTGTCATTTGACTGACTGAAGCAATGGATGGTAATGCCTCACCCCGAAACCCCAAGTGATGAATAGCCATGATGTCTTCGCCTGAGATTTTAGAGGTCGCGTGGCGTTGAACCGCCATTTTCAGGTCATCGCCAGTCATGCCAGCGCCATCGTCATCCACCGCCAGCATTTCGCGGCCGCCACTGGCAATAGACACCTCTATCCGCGTCGCATTAGCATCAATCGCATTTTCCACCAGCTCTTTAACAGCACTCGCTGGACGTTCGACTACTTCTCCGGCGGCAATCTGATTAATGATGTGGTCAGGAAGAAGACGGATCATCGGGGTTATTGGATCTCCACCGGCTCCTTTTCAATAGGATCAATACCGGGTGTTGGTGTCAGATTTAACGGCTGGCCATCCTTAATGGCTTGGCGGATACGAAAAGCTTCAGCCTCAGCATTCAGATCAGGGCCTACTTCAGGCTTACCCCCGAATAATTGTTCAAGCGGAATTCGGCTGTCTAACTGAATACCCAAGGTTTCTTCGTCAACAATAGAACGGATATTTTCTATCGCCTGATCAGTACCAAACAATTCATCAAAATTACTAGCATCTGCAGATGAGGTAGTCAGCAACGCCCTAGACTGGGTGATAGCAGAATTATCAATCTGGGTATTTGAAACCTGACCGGAGGCAATCTCCTCATCATTGACATCCCCCGGACGAAGCGAGAAGTTCGGCGGTAAGGTTAAAGGGGGCCGGATCACAACCTCAAACTCATCTGGTGAGGTCTTTCTGCCATTAATAGCATTAGCACCGCCACTACAGGCTGATAACACTAGCATTCCGGCAAGAAGCCCACCGATTATCAGGGTTCCTTTTGAGGAATACCGTTGCTGTTTTGCCATTTTTGCCATTCTGATCATGTCTCCTGAACACTATGTTCTGTCATCTTACTTCCGTCAAGGGATTGCCGATTGTGATCACATCTCAAGATCATGGTTTTCGTCGCCGCGATCTTTTCCTTGGCGCCAACTGCTATAGAAGATAAAGCCAACCCCGATCACAATAACACTGTCGGCAATATTAAACGCCGGCCAGTGCCAACCTGCCGCATGAACATCAATAAAATCAACAACCTTTCCTAAACGGACTCTATCTACAGCATTTCCAATAGCGCCACCAGCCATCATGATGGCACCCCATCGTCCCAGTGGCAACCAGAGCCTTGAAATATATGGTAGCAAAACCCCTACGGCAACGGCAAAAATTGTCAGGATAGCTAGGCCAATTGTCCCACTATTGCCAAATATTCCAAAACTGATGCCGGTGTTAAAGACAGGGCTGAAGTTGAGAAACGGCAAAATGGTTATCACACGCGGCGGCGAAAAGATAAGTTCTAGCATGATCCATTTGGTGCATTGGTCAATGACCACCAAGCCAAAAACACCAAAGTAGCCATGCCACCATCTAGCCGGAAATGACATCATGACATCGACCACAGAGGTGATGATCCTCATGCACCAATTCTGGCAAAATTTTCCAACAGCGGTCACATTTATCACCATCAGCCAGCGCAATTGTTACCCCTATATCCGGATAATCTTCATCTAAATGAGCATCTTCTGCCGGCTTTGCTTCAACAAGATCAGCGGATGAGGTGATGAACACCTCTGCGGCATCAAGACCCACAAACGCATCAATAACCGCTTTCGGGGCATAGAGCGTGGGATGAGCCTGCAAGGATGATTTCATCACACCTGCATTGCGGGCCTTTTCAATTGCCCCTGTCACGACCAATCTGGCTTGGCGAATCTTAGCCCAGCGATGACCAAGGGTTTCATCAAGCCAAGTGTCAGGCAGGTCAGGGAAAATCTGAAAATGCACTGAATTTTTAGGATCAGGATAACGCGTCTGCCATGCTTCTTCGGCAGTAAAAGTCAAAATTGGGGCTAGCCAAACCACAAGCGTATCAAACAAAATATCCATCACTGTCCGGCAAGCGCGGCGTTCCGTTGAGGCAACATCACCGCAATAAAGCAAATCTTTGCGGATATCAAAATAGAATGCCGAAAGGTCACTGTTGCAGAAATGGTGGATCATGGTGAAAATCTGATGATAGTCATGTGCTGCTGTGGCTTTGCGAATTTGGATATCCATCTCTTTGAGCCGCATCAGCACCCAGCGTTCCAATCCTGGCATTGCCGATGGATCAACTTTTTCTTCAACGGAAAAACCTTCAAGGCTTCCTAGCAGATAACGTAAGGTGTTGCGCAGACGGCGATAATGATCAGCCTGACGTTGGATGATCTCCTTACCAATCCGCAGGTCATCATAATAATCCGAATTGGCAACCCAAAGCCGCAGGATATCTGCCCCGTTTTGGTCAATCACCTGTTGCGGCGTTACCGTATTACCAAGAGATTTCGACATTTTCCTGCCTTGCTCATCAAGAACAAAGCCATGTGTCAAAACAGATTTATATGGCGCACGGCCCCGCGTTCCACAAGCCTCTAGCAAGGACGAATGAAACCAGCCCCGATGCTGATCTGAACCTTCAAGATACATATCCGCAGGCCATGACATTTCAGGATTATTTTCCAACAAAAAGGCATGAGTTGACCCCGAATCAAACCACACATCAACAATATCTGTGACCTGTTCATAATCATTAGCGTCATAATCATTGCCCAGAAACCGGCTTGGTGGAGAGCTAAACCACGCATCTGATCCTTCTGCTTGAAAGGCTTCAACCACGCGGTCGATCACCCTTTGATCACGCAAAGGCTCCCCTGAAGCTTTGTGAAAAAACACGGGAATAGGCACACCCCAAGCGCGTTGCCGGCTGATGCACCAATCTGGGCGGTTGGCAATCATGCTGGTTAAACGTGTCTGGCCTGAGGGGGGATAAAATGCGGTCTTGTTTAATTGATCCAAGGCAGTGTCACGCAGGCCAGTGCTTTCCATCGAAATAAACCACTGCGGCGTATTGCGGAAAATCAATGGCGCATGGCTTCGCCAAGAATGCGGATAGGAATGGTTCACTTCACCGCGACCGATCAAGGCACCATGTTCTGCCAGAATATCAGCAATTTTCTCATTATCTTTCAGCGCGCTCATCCCAGCAAAAATAGGAAGATGTTCCATCACCCTGCCATCCGCCCCAATCGTTTCTGGAACAGGCACACCATGAGCAAGCCCAAGCACATAATCTTCGGCCCCATGACCCGGGGCAATATGAACAATCCCTGTCCCCTGATCGGTGGTCACATAATCAGCCGGCAACATCGGCACCGCATGATCATAACCATATGCCGCCATAGGGTGATCCAATATGGTATCCTTGAACATGGCTGGGGCAATATCAGCCAAGCGGTTAAGTGCCGTAATCCCGCAAGCTTCAGCAACCTCAGCAGACAACGCATCAGCCAAAACAATCTTTTCCCCTTGAGAGGCAAGCGAATCTGCCGCCGTTTCAGCAATATGATAAAGCCCATAAGAAATCTCTTCGCCATAGGCCGTGGCGCGGTTCCCCGGCATTGTCCAAGGCGTCGTTGTCCAAATAATAACAACTGTATCTTTGAGGATATCATGTTGAGTCTGGCGCACAGGAAAGCGAGCATAAATAGTGGTTGAGCGGCGATCAAAATATTCAATCTCAGCTTCTGCTAATGCGGTTTTTTCAACTGCTGACCACATCACAGGCTTAGACCCCCGATAAAGCGCCCCATTCATTAAAAACTTGCCAATCTCGCCTGCAATCACCGCCTCAGCTGAATAGGCCATCGTCAGATACGGGTCTGCCCAGTTGCCCATCACACCAAGACGCTGAAATTCATCAGACTGAACACCAACCCAATGGCTGGCAAAATCTCGGCATTCTTTGCGAAACTCCACAATCTCAACCTGATCTTTATCTTTGCCTTTTTTGCGATAGCTTTCTTCAATTTTCCATTCAATCGGCAAGCCATGGCAATCCCACCCCGGCACATAATTGGCATCTTTGCCTAGACCTGATTGGAAGCGATTGATGATATCTTTGAGAATTTTATTCAGAGCATGACCAATATGCAGATTCCCATTGGCATAGGGTGGGCCATCATGGAGAATAAATTTTTCTGCCCCTTTACGGTGTTCGCGCAGGCGGTCGAAAAACCCCATTTGGTCCCACATCGCTTGGATTTCAGGTTCTTTTTTTGGCAACCCTGCCCGCATCGGAAAATCCGTTTTAGGAAGAAACACCGTGGCTTTAAGATCATCGGTCATAATAAGCTACTCAATTCTGTTTAGCGTGAAAAGCGCGGGCGCTTTCCACATCTCGCGCGATGCGATGGCGAAGCTCGTCCAGATTATCAAACTTTTGCTCAGCTCTGATAAAATCTAGACAAAACACATTAATCCTCTGATCATAAAGATCAAGATCAACATCAAAAAGATTGGCCTCTAATCGCACCGCTTTGCCCGCAACGGTTGGACGAATTCCGATATTGGCAACACCAGCGATAGCACCTCTTTCCGGATGATCAGGAAAAGTTGCGGCAACAGCATATACCCCTAATGGCGGGATCAAATAATCCCCCAAAAGAACATTAGCGGTTGGAAATCCAATGGTTCGGCCACGCTTATCTCCATGGGTGACAACACCACTTAAAAGATAAGGGCGGCCCAGCATTTTAGCAGCACTTTCCAGATCAGCCTCTGCGATCGCTTGCCGGATACGGCTGGATGAAATTGGCTCACCTGATTGTGCTTCTAGGCGAATTTGGTGGGCGGAGATCCCATAATATTGACCTTGTTCTTGCATCATATCCATGCCACCCCCGCGAGCATTGCCAAAGGCAAAATCCTCACCCGCATAAATCGCCTTAACCCCAAGAGATGGCAATAATGTACTGATAAAATCCATAGCTGTGGTCTGGCGCATGGCATCATCAAAGGCTAACCGAATAATGATCTTTACCCCCGTTTCCGACAACAAAGCCATTTTATCCTGTTCATCTGCCAAGGCAAAACCAGGCAAATCGCCTCTGAAAAACCGCCTAGGATGAGGATGAAACGTAATCACCGCAGGGACCAAACCATGACCGTGATTAACTGCTGCAGAAATTAATGTTCGGTGGCCCAAATGCACCCCATCAAAATTACCAATTGCGGCGGCAAGACCTGTCTTAAGAAAAGGCGATAATTGCGCAGGCACAGCCTGACCCACTGCCCAGTCTATCACCAGACAATCAGGAGCTTGGATTAAAGGTCTAAAGGCCTGGGGTTTCATGAATAATTGAGACTTTCTAAAACAGTTTGCTTTATGCCGCCATGGACTATACTTCGGTTTTGCTGCAAATCAACGCCTTTGGCTAGTCAGGCGCAAAAATTAACGCTAGAATGGAACCCATGGACTTACTAAGCATCTCTTCTTTCGACAACCTAATGTCATCTGCTATCATTCAGCAGCTGATCGGCTATTTTGGTAGTTTTACCTCAGGTTTGGTTATCATCATCCTTGGGTTTTGGATTAGTGGCCATCTGGCAAAAATGATACGCAAGCGTCTTTCTAAGGTGAAAGCCTTTGACGACACCTTAGTTCCAGTTTTTGTCAGCACCATCCGTTATGCCATTTTGCTGATTGCCATTGTTGCTGGGCTTGGCAGTTTTGGGATCGAAACCACATCAATCATTGCGGTTATTGGTGCCGCCGGCCTTGCTATTGGTCTGGCTTTGCAAGGCACGCTTTCTAATGTTGCTGCTGGGGTGATGTTGTTATTTATTCGCCCATTTAAAATTGGGGACTGGATTGAAACCGGATCCGTATCAGGCATAGTGAATGAAATTGGCTTATTTTCTACTATCATTAACACCTTTGATAACATTTATATTTCGGTGCCGAACTCATCCATTTGGGGCAGCATCATTATCAACCATTCACGCTATAATACCCGGCGCATGGATTTGGATATTGGCATTGCCTATGAAAGCGATCTTAACTTAGCAGAAGAAGCGCTGATGAACCTTACTAAGGATGAACGCGTGCTTTCTGACCCAGCGCCGCAGTTTCTGATCGTGGATTATGCCGCAAGCGCAATTACCGTTCGGCTTCGGCTTTATGCTAATGTGGACACCTACTGGCCGCTTTATTGGGATATGATGCGGCAAATCAAAACTGCGCTTGATCAAGCTAATATTAGCATCCCTTATCCACAACGCGAAGTCAGATTGATAACAGGAAATGATGATTTAAGTTAACGTCACTGCCACAAATCTAATGAGTTGAGTATCGTTATATAGTTATGAAACATTCTGATGATTCTTCGCCTTTTATCAATCGCGATACGCTGACCAATAACCTTGTTCAAAAAATGGTGTTGCAACGTGGCGGTGATCATACCGTGCTGTCAGACGAAGGCTTATTAGCGTCGCGCAGGGCATTAATTTCTGATGATTATCAAGGGGATATCTGGGTGTTTGGTTATGGGTCATTGTTATGGAACCCTGTCATCACAATTTCTGATCAAATCCAGGGCCGCATCTATGGCTATCATCGTCAATTTTGCCTTAAGACCGAGGTTGGCCGAGGCTCACCAGAAAACCCGGGCTTGGTATTAGGGCTTGATATTGGGGGGTCTTGTGTTGGCATAGCCATGAAGGTCAGCGGCGATGAACCTATTCACGAACTTGATCTGTTGTGGCGGCGAGAGATGCTCAATTCTTCCTATCATCCCCAACTGATTAATTTTCATGCTGATGATGACGAAAAGAAAGCAAAAAAGGTGGTGACCTTTGTCATGAATCGCAATCATAAGAGCTATGTCAAAAATTGCCCCATGCCTGAAAAGGCGCGCATGATCGCATCAGCAACAGGTTTTGCCGGCCCCTGCCGTGACTATTTGATTGAAACTCATAAAGCGCTTTTGGAATTAGGCATTAAAGATGGTTATATCGAAGAAATCTATCATGCCGTGATGTCACATTCTTGACCTTATGATCAGAACAGCATAAAAGCATCTTAAGCGAGTGTGGCGGAACTGGTAGACGCAGTGGACTCAAAATCCACCGGTGGCAACACCTTGAGAGTTCGAGTCTCTCCACTCGCACCAAGCCTGACTGAGGAACTGACGAGGCGATCATTTTCCCTTCATGACTGAACCAGCAACCCTGACATCACGCCTTAAATCTCGACTGCTGATGTGGCACGACCAGATGATGGGATTAGCTAGGCGCAAAACCGCCCCAATATGGCTTGGCGGATTTTCTTTTATTGAATCGATTTTCTTTCCTATCCCTGTCGACCCTATGCTTGCGGTGATGGTGATGGCACGCCCATCACGGTTTCTTATGCTGGCGGTTTTGACGACAATTTGTTCAACATTAGGCGGCATTGTTGGTTGGTATCTTGGCTATGAATTGGGCCTAACAGTCATAGAATATTTAGGCAAAACCCATGCTTTCGAAACTGTCCGTGATGGCTTTGCGCGGCATGGCTGGATGCTTATCCTGATCGGCGCCTATACCCCCCTACCCTATAAAGTCACAGTCATATCTGGTGGATTTCTAGGTGTTGCTTTCTGGCCACTTGTGGTGGCCTCGCTCATCGGTCGCGGTAGCCGGTTTTTACTAGTCGCGGCGATTATCCGCTATCGCGCCAACCGGCCATTGGTTTCTATGCTTGTCAGCCTATTTCTCGGTCTGGTGGCAATATGCTGGTGGATGGTGACGTCGTCATGATCTTTCCCCTGACCCTGATGAGCAAATTATTTCGTCCTTCTGCAGCGGTGCTGATGACGGCTCTGCTTGGGGCAGCAATGCTGATGACGGCCTATGGTTTTGAGTATATCGGCGGACTGCTGCCTTGCAGGATGTGCTATTGGCAACGCATTCCTCACGCTGTGGTGATTGTTTTGCCAATTTTTCTCATACTTTTAGGCTGGCGTTATGCGGTTTGGCTTGCGGTCCTTGCAGGTTTTATCATGCTCATCAGCGCTGGTCTCGGCTTCTGGCATAGCGGTGTGGAATGGGGATTTTTGCCAGGCCCCACAGGATGTTCAGGCAATATTGATTTTAGTGGTGATGTCAGCACTGTCCTGGATGGTTTGCTGAAAACAAAAACCATCAGGTGCGACGAGGTGCCATGGTCATTTTTGGGGCTTTCCATGGCAGGGTGGAACTTTGTGAACAGTGCATTTATTGCTATCTATGCTTTTATCAGTGCCTCACGACCGGAAACGGAGTAATAGCATCATGACGAACCGATATCACGATCAACATGAAGTCAGCCGTTGTTTGCGTGTGGATCACGCAGGTGAGGTAGGGGCAAGACGCATTTATGAAGGCCAATTGGCTGTATTAGGCGCGCATCCTGTTGCTGAAGAAATCCGTCATATGCGTGACCAAGAACAAGAACATCTGGATACCTTTTCGTCATTGCTAAATGATTATGAGGTTCGCCCGTCTTTATTGTCCCCTCTATGGAATGGGGCTGGATTTATGTTGGGTGCG
The DNA here is from genome assembly GCA_027593125.1 of Pseudomonadota bacterium. GTDB lineage: Bacteria > Pseudomonadota > Alphaproteobacteria > Puniceispirillales > UBA1172 > UBA12202. The sequence continues at coordinate 55,166 of JAQCJL010000001.1, forward strand.
GTTACAGCCGCCATGGGCCCTAAAGCTGCCATGGCCTGCACCATTGCCGTCGAAGAAGTCATCGGCACGCATTATGACCGGCAAGCCAAATCCCTTGAGAATGAAGATGATCTTGTTGAAACCCTAGAACGGTTTCGTGATGAAGAACTGGAACATCGCGATATTGCTAAAGATCATGATGGTGAGGACGCTATCGGATATCCCATTATGCGGCGCGTTATTCAGGCAGGTTGCCGGGTAGCTATCAAATTGGCAGAACGCGTCTAAATCATACCCAATTCAATTTAAAAACATTTACCAATCATAGATTAAGATTGAAACACCTTGTTCAGCTGGTCATCTGATAGGCGAAATTCTTCCGGCCACGATTGATCCTGACCTTGATCTGGCTTTAATTCGCTGTCCCAATAGAGATAATCACGCCAGCTTTGGTGGAGGTGATTAGGGGGATAGCGCCGACCATTTTCCTGCAACTGCCACGTGCTAGGCTGATCTGGTTTAATCCTAGGGATCATGCCACATTGTTCCGGCAATTTATTTGCCTTTTGTAAATTGCATCGCCCACAGGCAGCAACGACATTTTTCCAAGTTGTTCGCCCACCACGCGATCGGGGAATAACATGATCAAAGGTGAGTTCCTGCGCGGGAAAACCTTTAAGGCAATATTGGCAAGTGAAACGGTCACGCAGAAACACATTAAATCGGGTAAAGGCCGGAAACCGGCTTTGCTGAACATAATCTTTGAGCGCGATAACACTCGGCAAACGCATGGTCATGCTGGGGGATCGGATGGCGGTATCATATTCAGAAATAATCGTTACCCGATCCAAAAATACAGCCTTGACGGTGTCCTGCCATGACCAAAGTGATAATGGAAAATAACTTAAGGGGCGAAAATCAGCATTCAAGGCAAGCGCTGGAGCCAACCCCTGTGACGAGGTTGATTGTGGAAGGCCCAGATGTGCCTGATGGTCTAACATAGGCTAATGACATCATATATATTTAGATATTTCAACCTAAAACTAGAAAAAGATCCACAAGATATTGTGGTAAACACAAGTTCCGCTTACCAAATTACCCTTGGCTGTCGCCATCTAGCTTTGCTGCAATGAAATCCATCATGCACGCCAAACCATCACCAGAAATGCCATGCCCAACCCCTTCACAGGCTTGTGTTTCTACAGTGACTTTATTGGCTTCTAAAATTGCTTTCGCCATGTCCATAGCTTGAAACGGCACCACTTGATCTTCTGTGCCATGGATCAACAGAATTGGCGGCCTAACCGTCATGGCCTGCGCCATTTGTGCGGGGGCAAGCAATGCCCCAGCAATGCTAATAATAGCACCAAAAGGTTCAGCCGTCCTCACCCCACCATAAAGCGACATCATTCCGCCTTGAGAAAAGCCAGCCATCACAACACGCCCAGGGGGGATATGAAATTGTTCCATCAAAGCATCAAGCAATTTCTGTAACCCAGGAAAGGCACGCGATGGCCCTTCGTCAATGAGGGTTGCATCTACCCCTAGATCAAACCACTGTTTGCCCATGGGATTAGCGGAACAAGGTTCCGGCCCATCAGGCGCACAAATTACCGCCGCCGGAAACCGCGCCGCCAGATGCGGTGCCATATCAATCAGATCACTACCATCCGCCCCCCAACCATGCAGCAGAACAATTAAACGATCAGACTTAATTTCTGGGTCAGGCTGATGAATGAGCACACTGAAATCAGCGATAGATTGGCGAATGATGGTTGGCATGATAATCTCGTCCTTTGATTACCCATACTACCTCATTTGGGTGGCATGGGTGAAATGATTTTCTTTCGTCAGGTGAGCATGATCCCAATCCATGACATTCTACCGCATCTTGTTGCCCCTTTGAAATCTGGTGAGATCACGCGCTTTGCCCCCTCACCATCAGGATATCTGCATCTTGGGCATGCGTTTTCGGCAATGTTTGCTTCTAGCCTTGCGGCCACCAGTGGCGGTCTTATGTGCCTTCGCATTGATGACATTGATACCACCCGTTGCCGAGAGATTTATTTTGATGCCATTTTTGAAGACCTTGCTTTTCTGGGCATCCCCTATGAAGAACCTGTCCGCTACCAAAGCCAACATCTGTCTGCTAGCCACGAGGCGTTAGAATATCTCAAGAATCAAGACCTGATCTATCCCTGCTATTTAAGCCGGCGAGAATTGGCAGAACTGCTTTCCGCCCCACATCACCCCAGCAATACCGATCAACTTATCACTAGCAATATCCGCAGTGAACGCGAAGCGGATGGCAATCAACCTGCGTGGCGGTTGCGTATGGCGACCATCAGGGATCGGTTTAGAGATATTCAGGCAACAGACTTGATTCATGGCCAGGTCAACATCGTTCTTGAAAATATCGGAGATGAGGTAATTGCCCGCAAAGATATTGGCACCAGCTATCATCTGAGCACAGTGTTAGATGATGATGCCATGGGCGTAAGCCTTGTCAGTCGTGGATATGATCTCTTTGACGCGATACCCGTTCAGCGCATTTTGCAAGAATTGCTAGGCATCACACCGCCCAGATACGCGCATCATGAGCTAATTCCAAATGAACAAGGCCAGCGCCTAGCTAAGCGAGAAAACGCCCTTAGCCTGCGACAAATGCGACAAAATGGATGCGATCGTGACCTTATTCTCAGAATGATGACAAAATGCCGCAATTTTATTGAAAAAAAATAGGTCAGATGTGTTGACTTTAATAGCGACGAAGACCATATCACGCTCATGACATCTATATGATGTTCATTTCCTCCCTAACTCAGTCGCGGGCTTAACGCCTGCGGCTTTTTTTTTGCCTTTGATTTGCGACTGATCAGAGCAGGGCTTCTAATAAGGGGGACGCTTTATTTTACCCCAAAAATGATATACCTTCACCGCATGGTCCCCACTATATCACCCATACTAGACCCCTTTGGTCGCCCAATTACTTATTTACGAGTATCCGTTACGGATCGCTGTGATTTTCGCTGTGTGTATTGCATGGCAGAAAACATGACTTTTTTACCTAAATCTGAGCTACTTAGCATTGAAGAGCTCGAAGTTCTTTGCCGCCGTTTTATGGCTGTTGGCACGCGTAAGATTCGTTTGACTGGCGGTGAACCTCTGGTTCGGCGCAATATCTTAACCTTAATCCGTAATCTTGGGGCTGAAGTAAAATCAGGCCATCTGGATGAGATCACAATCACCACCAACGGCAGCCAATTGTCAAAAATGGCGGATGATCTCTATGACGCTGGGGTTAGGCGGATCAATGTGTCATTGGATACTCTTAACAAAGATAAATTTCGCGCGATCACGCGTTGGGGGGATCTCAATCAAGTTCTGGATGGTATCCATGCTGCTAAAACAGCCGGCTTAGACATTAAGATCAATGCCGTTGCGTTAAAGGGGATCAATGATAATGAGTTAGGCGATATGGTCGCTTGGTGCGGTGATCATGATCTGGATATGACAATTATTGAAGTGATGCCAATGGGCGATATTGGCGGTGAGAATAGGGTTGATCAATACTTGCCTCTGTCAGAGGTCAAAACAAAACTCAGCCAGCGTTTCACCTTACAAGAAGTGGATTATCGCACAGGCGGCCCAGCTCGTTATATGCGGGTCGCAGAAACCGGTCGGCGTCTAGGTTTTATTACCCCGCTGACCCATAATTTTTGTGAGAGCTGTAATCGGGTTCGCGTCACTTGTACGGGGATGCTTTATATGTGTCTTGGCCAAGACGATAGCGCCAATTTGCGTGATGCCTTGCGCGACGGCGGAACCGAGGGACTTGATGCCGCCATTGTTGAGGCGATAGGCCGCAAACCCAAAGGGCATGATTTCATCATTGACCGTGATCACACCGATCCTGCTGTGGCTCGCCATATGAGTGTTACTGGCGGCTAGCTTCGGGAAAACCCGTTTCCCCATTTCGGGTCATGGGATAAAGTGTTGCCAGAATAATGCTTACAGCAATGACACCAACCAGAACCACCGCCAGCAATACCATGATCTTCCAACCATAAAGATAATGCATCGTCGCAGAGGTCAGTGAAGCCAAGGCCATCATTGCCGTGATCATAAAATCAGCCATGCCCTGCACCTTAGGGCGTTGATCAGGGCGACAGGATTGCGCAATAATACTTGAGCCGCCTACAAACAGCATATTCCAGCCAAGACCCAACAGAACTAGTGTCATGAGGTAGTGCATAAAACTGGTGCCTGATAACGTCACTACAATCATAGCGATATAAAAAATCACCCCTGCCCAAAGCACAGGAATAACCCCAACGCGGCCTATTAAGGCCCCTGTTGCCAATGATGGCAAAAGCATAGCCAGAACATGCCACTGAATAATAATGGCGTTACTGGAATCACCCATCTGTTCGGTGTTCACAATCTGAAGAGGGGTTGCCGTCATCATGAAAGTCATCACGCCATAACCAAGCGCCGCGGTGACCATACCAGCGATAAAATAAGGTTGCCGAAAAAGCCATCCCAAGGAAACCCCGCTTGACTTTACGATTTCCGTGTTTGGTTTTATATCCAGATACGGCAGTAACAGCAGAGCCAAAAGCTGCATCATTGCAGCACCAAAAAAACATCCCGCATAAAGATGGTCTGGTATTGCCTCAAATGTCATCCGCGCCAAGTTTGGCCCAATAATTACCGCCAACACCCCACCCGCCAGCACCAGTGAAAGCGCTCTTGCCTTTTGGTTTTGTTCAGCATTATCAGCGGCGGCATAGCGATAAAACTGCGCCACCCCTGTTGCAATACCAAGCCCGGCAGATGACACCAAAAACAGCATAAAGCTAGATAAAATCGTTGCATAACCCATGATCAGGCAACAAAACAACCCAATGCCAGCAGCAGAAATAAACACTGGCTTGCGCCCAATCCGCCCCATCAGCAAAGAGGCTGGTAATGTCGTTAACATAGACACCACATACATCAGCGATATGGGCAAAGTGGCCAGCCATGGTTCAGGCGCGATAAGAACACCAACAAGACTGGTGACAATGATATTAATATTTACCGTTGTCATAAAACAGGCTTGGGACAACGCAAGCAGGGCAATATTACGCCCGTTTGCAGACATTACCATTCCCCGATATTGCCCATTGATGCCCAAGGCTCTGATGGGGATTGTGCTCCTCCTTTTTGTAAGAGTTCAACAGAGATTCTATCAGGGGAACGCACAAACGCCATGCGCCCATCACGCGGCGGACGATTGATCACCACACCCATATCCATCAGATGCTGGCAGGTGGCATAAATATCATCGACTTCATAGGCCAGATGCCCAAAATTGCGGCCACCATCATATTCTTCATCACTGTCCCAATTATAGGTCAATTCTAGGGCAGGCGAACGGGTTTTAGAAAATTGCTCACCATCCTCTTCTGCGGCAAGAAAAATGAGCGTGAACTTACCATCAGGATATTCTCTGCGGCTAACTTCGGTGAGGCCAAGCCCTTCACACCAAAACCGCAAGGATGCATTGATATCCATCACACGAACCATAGTATGAAGATAGCGCATGATTATGTTTTTCCTTTACTCTGTAGCTTTACATAGATTTTAGACTTGCCTATCGTTACACTAATTTCTAGGCAAAGAAAGACTAATAACAAAATGACTAATAACCACACCGTTTCTAACCCCATTCGCGCCGGAGTTGATATCGGCGGCACCTTTACGGATATTGTTCTAGAAACCCCAAATGGGCAAACCTCAACCAAGGTGTTGACCACTCATACGCGGCCCGAAGATGCCATTATTGAAGGCTTGCTAGCGGTCTGCGCCAGAAACGGGATCAAGCCGTCCGAAATTAGTTCAGTGATCCACGGCACCACCCTTGCGACAAATGCCCTCATTGAGCGTCGCGGCGCACGAACAGCGCTTATCACCACTGAAGGTTTCCGTGATGTGATTGAGATGCGAACCGAAAGCCGGTTTGAACAATATGATCTCAACCTTGTTCTGCCGGAGGCATTGATCCCACGCGAACACCGCTACACGGTGACTGAACGCATTCTTGCTGATGGCAATGTGGACACGCCTCTTGATGAAAGCCAGATTCGCACGCTGATTAACCAGATGAAGACAGATGGTATTGCCAGTATCGCGATAGGCTTGCTTCATTCCTATGCTAATCCTGTTCATGAGCAACGGATTCGAGAGATTATTGCAAAGGAATGGGCTGATATTCCGATCTCACTTTCATCTGAGGTATCCCCGCAGATGCGCGAATATGAGCGCTTTAACACCGTTGCCGCCAATGCTTATGTCAAACCCATTATGGAATCCTATCTGATGCGGTTAAAAGCGCGATTAGCAGAACATCAAATCAGCGCCCCTGTGTATCTGATGCATTCTGGTGGCGGCATTATTGATCTGATGAGTGCTGCCACTTTCCCTGTGCGATTGGTCGAATCTGGCCCAGCAGGGGGCGCAATATTTGCTGCTAATATTGCCTCACGCTTTCAGCTTGAACATGTTTTGTCCTTTGATATGGGCGGAACAACAGCAAAAATCTGCTTGATAAATGATCAAGTGCCTAAAACATCACGCAGTTTTGAAGTCGCCCGCAGTTATCGGTTTAAAAAGGGCTCGGGGATGCCGATCTCAATCCCTGTCATTGATATGGTAGAAATTGGCGCTGGCGGCGGATCTATTGCTGGGCTTGATGCCATGCGGCAAATCACTGTCGGGCCAGAATCTGCCGGATCAGAACCTGGCCCTAGCTGTTATCAGCGTGGCGGCACCAGACCTGCAGTAACAGATGCAGATTTGCTGATGGGCAAACTTGATCCTGATGATTTCGCTGGCGGGTCCATTCCTCTTTCAACCGATAACGCCAAGACCGCCATTGCTGATCATATTGCTGCCCCCTTAGGGTTAGATTTGGATCGCGCCGCTTTTGGCATTGCTGAGGTCGTGGACGAAAACATGGCTAACGCCGCCCGGGTTCATGCGGTAGAAAGCGGCGAGGATTTAGGCGGATATGTCATGATAGCCTTTGGCGGTGCGGGGCCTCTTCATGCGATACGCTTAGCGCAGAAATTGAACATTACGCGTGTTTTGATCCCAGCATCTGCAGGCGTAGGTTCAGCTGTAGGCTTCCTTAGAGCCCCTTTTAGTTTTGAGGCTAGCCGATCGCTTTATATTCGGCTGTCAGATTGGCAGAAAACCAGTGTTAAAGAGATGTTAGAGGAGCTACGAGACCAAGCCACTCGCTTTGTCCGTGCCTCTGTTCCAGAAAGCAAGATCGAAATCTCTGCCAAGGCGTATATGCGCTATGTCGGACAAGGCTGGGAGATACCAGTTGAATTGGATAAAGCCTGGTGCGAGGCCCCAGATAAAGCAGAAATCATGCGCCTTTTTGAAGAACGATACAGCCTGCTCTTTAGCCGTGTTGTTGAGGGGTTGGATATTGAGATCACCAGTTGGACGGTATTGGCAACAACTCCGGTTCAGCCATCACCTCCTATCCTGCCATGTGAGGGGAAGCTCCATGATCGCCCCATAGGGCATCGGCAGATGGCAGATATGGCAAGCGGAGAAAGCCTGACAGCAGCGGTGTTCCGCCGCCAAGACCTCGCTCACGGTGCAATGGTTAACGGGCCAGCCGCCATTGTTGAACCAGAAACAACCGTGCTTGTTCCAGCAGGCGGAATTGCGCTGATGCAAAGCGATGGCACCCTTGATCTTCGGCTAGATGGAGATACGACAAATGCTTGATGCCGTCACCTTACAAATTATGTGGAATCGCCTGATATCTGTCGTAGAGGAACAAGCTCAAGCGCTTATCCGGACAGCTTTTTCAACTTCTGTCCGCGAGGCCGGAGACCTCTCAGCAGGGGTCTATGACAGCGCTGGAAATATGCTAGCGCAGGCTGTCACTGGAACCCCAGGCCATGTTAATGCTATGGCCGAATCCGTTGGCCATTTCATGAATGAAATCGGTGTTGATCAGATGCGTGATGGCGATGTGTATATCACCAATGATCCTTGGAAAGGCACAGGGCATCTTCATGATATCACCGTCGTCACCCCTGTGTTTCGGGCGGAAAAGTTAATTGGGTTTTTTGCCAGTACCGCCCATGTTGTTGATGTTGGCGGGCGCGGTTTCGGCGCCGATGGCAATTCGCTTTATGAAGAAGGCATTCAAATTCCAATAATGCCGTTTGTACGTCAAGGTGAGGTCAATCAAGATTTGGTTCGGATGATACGCCAAAATGTTCGGGAATCTGATCAGGTGGTTGGCGATATTTATGCGCTTGCCACCTCAAATGATGTGGGCACGCGGCGGTTAATGTCCATGCTGGATGAATACAACGCCGCTGATCTGTCCCAGATCTCTGATTTTATTATGACGCGTTCACGGCAAGCAACCTTGGAACGGATTGCTGCCCTAACACCTGGATCTGCGTCAGCAAAAATGGATATTGACGGCTTTGATCAAGTGATCACCATTGCTGTTCATGTCAATATTGCCAAAGATCATGTTAGCGCAGATTTCACTGGCACCTCAGGGATGGATAAGAAAGGCATTAATGTGCCAATGGTCTATACCAGAGCCTATACTTGCTATGGCTTAAAAGTGGCGATTGCCCCTGATATACCCAACAACACCGCTTCTCTTGCGCCTTTTATCATTACTGCGCCTGAAGGTAGTATTGTAAACGCACCGCATCCTGCACCAGTAGCGCTTCGCCATGTGGTTGGGCAAATGTTGCCAGATGTGACCTTTGGCGCACTTTATCAATTGCTGCCAGGACATATTCAAGCTGAAGGGGCAAGCGCCCTCTGTAATTTCCAAGTTAGCTTAACCCCAAGACAAGGTGCAAATATGCCGCCCAACGCCAGATCAACAGAAGTGCTGTCGTTTAATTCTGGGGGAAGTGGCGCACGCCCTAATATTGATGGCTTAAACGCAACCGCCTTTCCTAGTGGCGTGATGACTATGCCAGTAGAAGCCACCGAAAATGTTGGCCCTGTGATTATTCGGCGAAAAGAATTGCGATCAGATAGTGGCGGTGCCGGCAAATGGCGTGGGGGATTAGGGCAATATATGGATATCAGCGCACGTGATGGGTATGATCTGGTCTTTTCTGCGATGCTGGATCGGGTGGATCATCCTGCACGAGGACGTCAGAACGGGCATAATGGTGCACCAACAACCCTTAGCTGTGATGATGGCACCCCGTTGCGAGGCAAAGGCAGGCAACCAGTTCCAACAGGGGCAACCGTCTGTCTTGGCTTTCCCGGTGGAGGCGGCTTTGGTGACCCAAAGGAACGCGACCGTGCTTTGGTTCGCCGTGATCTTCGCCGTGGCTATATTAGCCGCGAAGCTGCCATTCGTGACTATGGAATGACCGAAGAAGACCTGAATATCCATGATAGTGATGGGAAATAGCTATGGCTGAGTTCATTAAGGCTGATCGTCTAGCTGAAGTTGAAATCTCTGCTATTGTGGTGATGAGCGAGGCCGCGCGTCAACGCCGCGCTGAAGGTCATGATGTGATCAATCTTGGCATAGGAGAGCCAGATTTCAATACACCTGACCACGCCAGCAAGGCCGCAATTTCCGCTATCCGAAACCATGATACGCATTATCCACCCATCGGCGGCAAACCCGAATTAAAGCAAGCGGTGGCGGCGCTTTATCACGGTCGCGGAGGAACATCCAGAAGTGCCGAAAACGTGATTATCTCCAGCGGGTCAAAATACACTCTTCTCAACGCTATGTTGGCGAGTGTTAATCCCGGTGATGAGGTCGTCGTGTTAGCCCCGTTCTGGACATCATATGCTGATATCATCCGGCTTTGTGGCGGGGTTCCGGTCGTTGTTCCAACAGATGCGGATAATGGTTTCCGCCCTGATGTTAGCGCAATCGAATCCGCCATGAGTCCGCGCACCCGTTGGCTGATGATCAATTCCCCCAGCAACCCATCTGGCGCCGTTCTCTCTGCTGAAGATTTACGGGCCGTTGGCAATATCGTCTCAGCGCATGACAAATGCTGGCTTTTGAGTGACGAGATTTATGAACATATTGTCTATGATATGGATTTCGTATCGGTTGCAGATGCTCTGGGTGATCTGGCGGATCGGACGCTTATAATTAATGGCGTCTCAAAAGCCTATGCCATGACAGGGTGGCGACTTGGTTATGGGGTTGGTCCCGCCCCTTTAATTGCCGCCATGACAACCGCCCAAGCGCAGGGCACTTCGGGTACGGCCACGATTTCCCAAGCCGCGGCCTTAGCAGCCTTAACAGGCGATCAAGAGATGTTGATATCACGACAGCAATCGTTTCAGTCTCGCCGTGATTTGGTGTTTGACCATCTGAGGGGCATAAATGGGCTGACTGTGTCCAAGCCGCAAGGGGCGTTTTATATCTTTCCCTCGTGGAAAAACTTGGTGGGATGGAAAACCCCTCACGGTATGACGCTCAAAGAAGATTTAGATTTCTGCCGCTATATTCTTGATGCCGCGGATACCGTTATTATTCCCGGGTCTTCGTTCGCTATGCCAGGGTATTTCCGCATTTCTTATGCAACGGATACCCAATCCTTGGAAAAAGCGATGGCAAGGATCAGCCAAGCCATCGCAGCCTTACAGCCTGAATGATATCAATGGGTATCCCTATCTGCGGTTAAGGCGTTTATCAAGGCATCAACTGTGGGGTAAAGTGGCGGCGGCGGCGGATCAGGCCGCGCCAGCATAAACACAGGCAACCCCATTTGGCGTGCCGCTATGAGCTTTGCTCGTGAGGCTGAACCGCCGGCATTCTTTACTGCCAAATGCGTGATGTTGTGCAATTGAAAAAGCGCGGCCTCATCATCAGGGTTAGACGCGGGCAAAGCTTTAATAAAGGTGATGGGATGGGCGGTTTCTGGCTGTTCCAGTGCCCTTGCGGTTACTCTAAACCGAGGCGGATAAGGCAAGGCATTTATCCCTTCCTGCCCAGCCGCGAGGAATAGATGCGCGTCATCAGGAATTGATTGAAACAGATCTTTCAACGTGGAAAACTGATGCCAGTCATCCTCTGCTTCTGCCTGCCATTCGGGACGCCATAAGGTTAACCTTTTAATGCCAGTAAGCCTTGCTGCTTCTACCGCGTTGGCAGAGATGTTAGCAGCATAGGGATGTGTGGTGTCCACCAGATGCGTGATCGCATGCGAGACCACCCATTCCGCCAATCCCTTTGCCCCACCAAAACCCCCATAACGCATGGGCAAAGGGGTTTTGAACGGTGTTGCGGTTATGCCAGCCAGAGAAAATACCGCTGACCAACCTGCCTTAGCGGCATGATCTGCTAATTGTCTGGCCTCACGCGTGCCGCCAAGGATCAGAATGTTTTTGGTCATCATTCGATCTGCTCAGAGAGTATCTGTCCCTCACGATCAACCACCATCGTGCCAAGACAGGTTGACGTCTTTCCAATCACTTGCCGACAAGTGGCAAGAGCGCCAGCAGCAATGGCGGTTGCAAGGATTTGACGATGCTCAGGGTTAAGATTCTGCATGACTTCCAGCGCAGAGTTTGCATCAGCAATATGTTCTGCGGGAAGCCCAAGGGCTTTAGCCCTTGCTGCAAGATCAGCAAAATCAATCTGGCTTCGCCCAGAATGCAAATCCTTTGCCCCTTGTGCCAATTTGATCATCTTGCCAAAACCGCCTGCCACCGTGAGGCGGCGAACCGGATGGCGGCGCAAATATTTCAACATACCGCCAACAAAATCCCCCATATCAATCAGCGCAATCGTTGGCAGATCATAATGAGATTTGACCGCGGCCTCTGATCTTGCCCCTGTTGATCCGGCAATATGATCAAGTGCATTAGCCACCGCAACATCAATACCGCGGTGAATAGATGCAATCCATGCCGAACAGGAAAATGGTCTAACTACGCCCGTTGTTCCTAAAATCGAAATGCCATTTTCAATACCAAGACGCGGATTCCATGTTTTTTCCGCAAGGTCACGGCCTGTGGGGACAGAAATCGTTATCACAACATCAGAAGTTCCGCCCAAATCTTCGGCAAGGGCATGGATATAATCTGTCATCATCTGGCGCGGGACAGGGTTAATGGCTGGCTCGCCCACCGCCACTGGCAATCCCGGCCGAGTAACAATTCCAACCCCCTCACCACCGCGAAACAATACCCCTGATGCCGCATCTCCTGGGGCGATAGTGGCACGAATCTCTGCCCCATGGGTAACATCGGGATCATCACCAGCATCCTTGATCACCCCTGCGGTAAAGGCGTTGCCATCGGTATCCGTATAACTGATGGCAAGAGTGGCTGTTTTGCCGGATGGAGTATCAATGGTGACGCTTTCAGGAAACGCCCCCGTCAGCATAGCGGTATAAGCAGCATAGACAGATGCGGTGGCACAGGTTCCTGTTGTCCAACCAAAGCGAAGTGTTGTTTTAAGCGTATGTTGCATTATACTAGAGTTTCGTTTTTTGTGATCACGGCCTAGCCGGTATCATGCCCGATATTTGAGCAGGAATCTATGACGTCATGGCAATACGGCGCCACACATCATCCGGATTTGATCTTCCGCCCATTTCAGGTCAGGAATGGCCTGTCTTTGAGGCAGGTTGGGTTTGGCTTGCTGGTGCAGGGCCGGGCGACCCGGGGCTAGTAACCCTGCATGTTCTGAACGCTTTGAATCAGGCTGATATTGTCATTTATGATGCTTTGATTGATCAGCGAGTCCTTGATTGGGTCCGTCCGGGCACCGAGATTGAATATGCTGGTAAGCGCGGCGGAAAGCCGTCCCCTAAGCAACGCGATATTTCTATTCGGCTAATTGAGCTAGCGCGCCAAGGGCGTAAAGTATTGCGACTAAAAGGCGGCGATCCTTTTGTCTTTGGGCGCGGCGGCGAAGAAGCCCAAACACTCATTCAGGCGGAAATCCCTTTGCGCATTTTGCCTGGGATTTCTGCTGGTATCGGTGGACTTGCCTATGCTGGCATTCCGGTAACCCACCGTGATGTCAATCAAGCTGTTACTTTTCTTACAGGCCATGATCGTACCGGCCTGGCGCCATCTGCCATCAACTGGCAAGGCATTGCGGATGGTAGCCAAGTTATTGTTATGTATATGGCGATCAAGCATCTGCCAGAGATTTGCGACCATTTGATCAAGGCAGGGCGCAATCCCTCTGAACCTGTGGCAGTGGTCAGCAACGCTAGCCTGCCCAATATGTCAGTGTTAGAAACCACCCTTAGCCAAGCTGCCGAAGATGTCCTTATCCATCAGATAACCCCCCCAGCCATCATTGCTGTTGGTGAGGTGGTAAGAATGCGGCAATGCCTTGATTGGGTAAGCCATATGCATGGCGCAAAACCGCGCAACCTTGACCCCCTTGGCACGCGCCAGCATGAGGATAGCGCCTGATGGCAAGCCACGGGCTGGCGATTGCCGCTATTGCTTCTGCCAGTGGGAAGACTCTAATCACTCTGGGCTTACTTGCTGCTCTCAAAGCGAGAGGGTTTTCAATCTCATCTGCCAAATCTGGGCCTGATTATATTGACCCCGGTTTTCATGCTGCTGCCCTTGGCACAGCTGGAATAAATCTGGATGGCTTTGCCATGTCAGAACATCTGCTCCGTCATCTTGCTGCCAAACATGAAGGCAATACCCTGATTATTGAAGGGGCTATGGGGGTGGCAGATGGCGGCAAAGGAAGTACTGCGGCCCTTGCGGCAACCTTAGGTGTACCCCTAATCCTGATTATGGACGTGCGTAGCCAAGCAGAAACTGCTGCTATGTTGGCAGGTGGGCTTGATCACATGATCCGTCAGCACTATCGCGGCACAAATATAGGCGGCGTGATTCTCAACCGAACCCGAAGTGAACGCCACGCTGAAATGATTTGCACCGCTATGGCAGAAATAGATATCCCTGTCCTTGGGGTCATTTCCGATAATGATAAGTTTGCTATTCCGTCACGCCATTTAGGGTTGGTACAGGCCAGCGAACTTACCCAAACAGGCGACCTGACAGAAATTATAGAAACCATAAAAACACAGATTGAAATCCATATTAATCTTGATCAGTTGATGGCTCTAGCAGCACCAATATCACCGCCAACCGGGGCAGATGTTGTCGCTATGCCACCCCCAGCCCAGCGTATTGCTGTTGCCATGGATCAGGCTTTTGCTTTTTCCTATCGTCATCTGCTTGATGGTTGGCGTCTTCAGGGGGCAGAAATTCTGCCATTTTCCCCTCTTGCTGATGAGGCGCCAGATCAAACAGCAGAGATGATTTATTTGCCCGGCGGCTATCCTGAGCTTTATCTTGATGTGTTGGCGGCAGGAAAAACTTGGCAATCAGGTCTTCATGCTATGGCAAAGCAACGCCGCCCTATCTATGGGGAATGCGGCGGCTATATGGTGCTTGGGCAAGAAATCATTGCCGCAAATGGACAGCATATTCCCATGACGGGTCTGTTGGATGTGGTGACCAGTTTTGCCAAAACCCGATTGCAATTAGGCTACCGCAAATTAGAATGTCTAGCTGATGTCCCCATGCCTCTGCACAGTTATGGACATGAGTTTCATTACACCACCAGCATCAGAGAACAGGGACAGCCCTTATTTGCCGCCTGTGATAGGAATGGTAAGCCCTTAGGCTCTATGGGGGTGGTGAGTGGATCAGTCTTTGGATCATACGCCCATCTCATTGCCGCCGCGTGACCCCAACCTGGCGCCGCGCCAAAATATCACAACACTTATCCTTCGCGTTCGTCCTGATTGCCGCGTTTCACACGCAAGACATGGACATGATCTTTATCATAGAGGGCAGATTCGCGCATCTCACCAACATGGTTCAACCCCCTGCCAACAAAGATCAGTGCTGTTCGGGTGATTTTAGCAGCCATGACTTTTTTACGAATATCGGATAATTGCCCAAACAAAAATTGCTGATCTGGCCAGCCCACTCGATAAGCCACCACCACAGGGCAGTCTTGTCCATAAACAGGCGCAAGCACCCGTTCAATCTCACGCAGGTTTCGAACGGACAAATGAATTGCCAATGTTGCCTTGGTGCGTGCAAGATTTTCCAACTCCTCCCCTTCTGGCATTGGCGAGGATTTCATCGCTGTCCGCGTAAGGATTAAGGTCTGGGTGACTTCAGGTATTGTCAATTCCATGCCAAGTTCAGCCGCCGCCGCCGCATAGGCTGGCACCCCAGGGATAATTTTATAGGGGATATCAACCGCTTGAAGCCGCCTAATCTGTTCGGCGATAGCCCCATAAAGCGATGGATCCCCAGAATGAACCCGTGCCACATCATGACCGTCAGCATGGGCGGCAGTCATTAAGGCCATAATGTCATCTAAAGTCATTGAGGCCGTATCCCTTATGACCTCAGCCTGACTTTCCGCGACCACTGCTTCTGGCACCAATGATCCCGCATAAAGGCAATAGCCACATTGACGGATAAGATCACGACCTTTGATGGTGATCAGATCAGGATCACCCGGCCCGGCACCAATAAAATAGACTGTCATGATGCCTCTCCTTTATCCTGATCAATTCTTTTGGCATAGCCACGCGGAGTGTAAACCATATCCCCCATTCCAAGATGAAGTTTCCTAGATGCCGATGAGCCGACCATGACCACGGTCAACATATCCACCTCATCTACCTCAAGGCTGGCAAGGGTGCGAAAACGCACCTCTTCTTCGGGCCGACCAAGATTTGATGCCAGAACAACCGGGGTATCCGCAGGCCGATATTCAAGCAGAATATCTCTGGCCTTGGCCAAACCCACAAGACGACGACGCGATACCGGATTATAAAAGGCTATAACAAAATCACCCATCGCCGCCGCCGTAATGCGGTTTTCAATCTGCTCCCATGGGGTTAGCAAATCTGATAACGAAATGGTGCAGAAATCATGCCCCAGCAAAGCCCCTGATCGGGCAGCGGCTGCCTGAAGCGCAGAAACACCCGGCGCTGAGGTTACCTCAACCCGGCGAGCGGCAGCGCTAACCCCACCGTTGTCTTTGTCCCTATCCAACAACTCAAACACCAGCGCACCCATTGCGTAAATTCCAGCATCCCCAGAACATATCATTGCTATGGATCTGCCCTTGGCCGCTTCCTCAAGGGCATAACGGCATCGCGCTTCTTCCTCGCCAAGGGCGTAATCTGCTCGCGGTTTATCCGCGGCAATACCGCCAAGCAAATCAATATAAAGATGATAGCCAACCAACTCATCAGCGGCACGGATCATTGATGTTGCTTCAGGCGTTCGCCACGCTGACTGACCAGGGCCAATTCCTACCAGCATCACACGCCCTCGCGGCAGGCTTCCTAGCCCTATATCTTTGATGCTAGGGGTGACTGCTAATGCGGCAGTGGCATGGGCAGTTTTCTGTTTTGGGCCAAGCATTTGTGCTGACTGTCCCGCTGCTGCCAGCGCAGAGGCCTCAGCAACACTATGCGTGCCAATTTCATCAAAGACTACCGTTGAAGGGTGTTCAACCCGCGGCGTTTCTTTTTCAAGCCTAGAGGCAGGATAAAACCTAACAGGCCGATTAAGGTGCCCCTCTAATGCTATGACCGCAGGTTCATCTGATTTCAGATCAACGCTAAATACCGTGTCAATCACCATTGGGCTTAAATCATGACCCGATAACAAATCATCCACCAAGGCTTTTAATTCCTCAGGC
>JAQCJL010000168.1 GCA_027593125.1 Pseudomonadota bacterium
TTGCCACGCGAACCTCGTTGATTGCTGCCTTTCTTACAACGCTGGTAGCGACACCGGTCGGGGTTATTGCCGCATATGGTCTCCATACCTCACGTTTCCCGTTTATTAGGCTCGCTTTTGTGACTATGATTATGCCAATGATGGTGCCTGTGGTGCTTGTCGCGATTGGTGCTTTTTATGCTTTTGTTAAACTAAAAATACTTTACACAATCACTGGGCTTGTTCTGGCACATACGATTATGGCTGTGCCGTTGGTGCTTATCGTAACCGGCGCGGCGCTTAAAAGTTATGACATGAATCAGGAAAATGCAGCCCGATCATTAGGGGCACCGCGTTGGAAAGCCTTCCTTACTATTACACTTCCACAAATCCGTTTTGCTGTTGTTACTAGTGCTTTGCTTTCGTTTCTGACCTCATTTGATGAGGTCGTTATTGCTATGTTTATTTCGGGGGGTGATAACCCTACTTTGACAAGGAACATGTTTAACGCTCTTCGCGATCAGATTGATCCAACTATTGCAGCTATTTCAACTATTATGATTTTAGTCACTACACTGATGGTAATTTTTGCCCAGATTTTCGGCCGTGAAAAATAGTGAGTGTTTAATGGATGAGTTTGACTATGTTATTGTCGGGGCAGGGTCGGCAGGATCTGTCCTGGCCGCCCGACTCAGCGAAGACAAAGTCACTAAAGTACTTTTGCTTGAGGCAGGGCCTAAAGGCAGGCATCCTTTTCTGCATATTCCAATTGGTTATGGAAAAGTATTTTACGATCAACGCTATAATTGGAAATATCAGACAAACCCAGAACCACATCTAAACGACCGATCTATTTACTGGCCACGTGGTAAAGTTTTAGGAGGTTCATCCTCAATCAATGCCATGGTTTATGTGCGTGGCCATAAGCAAGATTATGAAGAATGGAATGCGGTTGCACCCGGATGGGGTTGGGCAGATGTGGAACCAATGTTTCGCCGGATGGAAAATTGGCTTGGTCAGCCACAAGAGGAACGTGGTCGTACTGGGCCGCTGGGAATTACAGATATTTCTGGCCAAGTTCATCCCGTGACCCGAGCCTACATAAAAGCGGCATCAGAGGCCGGCATTCCTTTTAATCCAGATTATAACTCCGGTGATATGGAAGGGGCTTGTTTTTTTCAAATTACCACAAAGAATGGTATCCGGTCTTCAACAGCAAATGCTTATTTAAAACCCGTTGCTAAGCGGTCTAATCTTTTTATTTTGACAAGCGCATTTGTAACAAGAGTACTTTTTGACGGTAAGACTGCAACAGGGGTTTCCTATGTGCGTGGGGGCAAAACACTAATAGCTAAAGCAAAAAGAGAAGTCGTTCTTTGTGGTGGGGCCATCAATACACCTAAGCTTTTACAATTATCGGGAATTGGTGCTGCGCCTCTGTTACATGACATGGGAATTCCGGTTGTAATTGATCAACCTCATGTTGGGCAAAACTTGATTGATCATATGGGGCTTGAGCTGATTTACGGGGCAACGGTTCCAACACTTAACCAGCTCCTTCGGCCTTTATGGGGAAAAGCATGGGTTGGTCTTCAGTTTTTGCTTAGGCGAAAGGGGCCTCTTACTATGAGCCTTAATCAGGGGGGAGGATTTATCCGCTTTGATAAGGGTAAGGGTGCGCCAGATATCCAGCTATACTTTATGCCTATGAGTTATAGCCGCGCACCTAAAGGCAAAAGACCATTGATGAGTCCAGACCCTTTCCCAGCTTATCGCATAGGGTTTAATCCATGCAAACCGGAAAGCCGGGGCTATGTTGATATTCAGTCACCTGACCCTTTTCAGCCTCCGCGTATGCAGGGAAATTATCTTGAAGCAGAAAAAGACCGCCAGATTATGATTGCTGGCACTCGTCTGATCCGGCGTATTGCAAAGATGCCAGCACTAGCAACCTTAACAGATAAAGAAATCTTTCCCGGTAATACCATGGAAACTGATGATGACATTATTGCTGTGGCTAGAGACATCAGCTGGACCGTGTTTCACCAATGTGGCACATGCCGCATGGGAAGAGATGAAAAAACATCAGTGGTAGATAAGACGCTAAAAGTTCACGGTATTAGTAACCTTCGTATTGCTGATGCTTCTATTTTTCCGTCTATACCCTCGGGCAACACCAACGCGCCAGCAATTATGGTGGGTGAAATGGCGGCCAATATTATCAGAAATGAAGCATTATGATGGTGAAGAGATGAAGCTGAAATCCATAGAAACATTTTGTAATTCCCATATAGGCTTTGTCCGTGTCACAGCCGAAGACGGCGAGCAAGGGTGGGGTCAGGTATCAACATATCACAGTGATATCACATGTGAGATATTACATCGTCAGGTTGCACGTTGGGGAATAGGAAGAGACCTTTCTGATTTGAATGATGTTCTTAATTTTATCAATGAACGAGAACATAAGTTTCCTGGTTCTTATCTGCGGCGTGCCATGGCTGGATTTGATACAGCGATTTGGGATTTACGGGGAAAAATCGCAGGTTTGCCTGTAACAAGCCTTCTGGGTGGATCACCCGGGCCAATTCGTGCCTATGCCAGTTCGATGAAACGGGATATTACACCATCCGAAGAAGCTGAGCGCCTAAAAAGACTAAGAGATAAGTCAGGTTTTGATGCATTTAAAGTCAGAGCTGGCGCAGAAGTTGGCCGCAATCAAGACGAATGGCCTGGCCGTACAGAAGAAATTATCCCGACAATGCGTCGTGAATTAGGTGATGATGTTGATCTACTAATAGATGCAAACAGCTGTTATACCCCTGAACGCGCTATCGAAGTTGGGCAAATGCTAGAAGATAACGGCTTTTGCCATTATGAAGAGCCATGCCCTTATTGGGAGCTGGAGCAAACAAAACAGGTCA
>JAQCJL010000169.1 GCA_027593125.1 Pseudomonadota bacterium
ATTTTAGAGTTGAGCAGAAAGCCTGATGTAAAAGTATTTATGAAATCATAAAATAAAGGTAGTGATTGCCTTTAAATTACTCTTGAACAGATCAGTTGTTATCGTTATGTTGCAAAAACTTATTAATGGGGCGTAGCCAAGTGGTAAGGCAACGGTTTTTGGTACCGTGTACCGTAGGTTCGAATCCTACCGCCCCAGCCAAAATTTCCTAATAATTTTGACTTCATGATGTGGACACATGGGCCTCAACGAGCATCTTAGGCCAATCTGTAACCACCATCTGTGGTCAGCAAAAGCGGCGCATCATCAACCATGCGAATTTTTTGACGCAAGCGATAAATATGGGTTTCCAGCGTATGGGTAGTGACACCATCGCCATATCCCCATACTTCTTCTAGCAGAGTCTTTTTATCAACAACATGATTTCGCATCTGATGCAGATGCTTTAGAATCGCAGCCTCTTTTTCCGTCAGATTAATCACCTCACCCGTGGCGATATGCACCATGGTTTTACGGCTATTGAAGAAATGAAAATGACCGATGGTGATTCGCGCATCTTCCCTAGCTTGATGTTGAGCTAGATTGGTTTTCATTCGGGCAATTAACTCACCCATCCGCACGGGCTTAGCAATATAATCATTGGCGCCGGCCTCTAACCCATCAATGGTATCCATTTCGCTGGATTGCGCAGTCAGCATCAAGACCGGGATGGTGTAACCCGTGTCCCTGATCCAGCGGCAGAAATCCCGGCCATCACCATCACCCAGAGTGACATCAAGGATCACCAGATCTGGGTCCATTTCAGGCAGCATCACGCGCGCTTCTTCAAGAGAAGCCGCCCCCTTAATTTCATAGCCCCCCTCTTCCTCAATTTGGATGACGATCGTCTCTAACAAATGGGGGTCATCATCAACGGCAAGTATCTTGATCACGAAACACCCTTACTCATATTTTTGCTAATAAAACCTACATTCTTTCATCATTTAATGCTAAAGGTTTTGCCAGATAAAGTCACTACAAAGGATGAAAAACGTATCTGCCTATGATTATTTCCGCTCGTCATCAAGCTGTTCAACGCGCCATTTCTGATTTGCGCCGCGGGGGGTCTGTGCTTGTTCGTAATAGTCAAGGTGGTGCGTATCTGATCCGTGCAGCCGAACAAATTACCGATAAAACCATGACAGAGATGGCAGAATTATGCCGATCTTCGCCTTTTCTTTTGATCACACATCATCGCGCCAAGGCCATTGGTCTTACCCCCAAGGAAAACGCCGTGGCGTGTTCGATTGCCTTAGATAACCCCATCACCAGCAAAGGCAATAGCGATCTTATCCGTGGCCTTATTGGTGATCTGCCATTACAATATGAAGTTCAAAATCTTTCCGTCTTGGCAGAAAAGAAGGAAAGCATAGCAGAAACTATCCTAATTCTGATGCGAGTAGCGCGGTTATTACCTGCGGCTATGACCACACATCTTTTCATGCCAGATCACGCCACGTTAAGGGTTTGGGCAGATGAGCATGGCGTGTTGATTGTTCAGGATAGCGATATCCGCGCCTTTGAGGCTATTTCTGCCAGCCTTTTAAAAGAAGTGGCCCGGGCGCATTTGCCACTTGCTGATGCCGAAGATAGTCAAATTGTGATTTTTCGTCCCGGTGATGGCGGAACAGAACATTTCGCCCTGATCATTGGTAAGGCTGAGGGTATGAAAGCACCGCCAACACGCATTCATTCGCAATGCATCACTGGTGATATTCTGGGCAGCCTCAAATGTGATTGCGGTGATCAATTGCGCCAAGCCATTCGGCAAATGGCAGAATTAGGCGGCGGTGTGTTGATCTATCTTGCCCAAGAAGGCCGTGATATCGGGCTGGTCAATAAACTCAAAGCTTATGCGCTTCAGGATATTGGCGCAGATACGGTTGATGCCAACCACCATCTGGGTTTCGAAACGGATCATCGTTATTTCTTGCCTGCGGCAGAAATGTTGCGCCAGATGGGGGTAGAACAGATCCAGCTGCTGACCAATAATCCTGATAAAATTGCCCAGATTGAGGCATGCGGCATCAATGTGGTCAAACGCCTGCCCCTGATCACACCGGATAACCCCCATAACGCCGGATATCTGGCGACCAAGGCAAAACGCACCGGGCATTTGCTGGATTAATTCTATAGGGTAAGGAACTTATCCTTAGTTTTATGGGCGCGGCAATCTCTCGCCAAAAATCGCTGATCCCACCCGTACTGAGGTTGCCCCAAACTTAATTGCCTCAAGGTAATCACCGCTCATCCCCATGGAAAGCGTGGTTAAACCAGCCTCTTTTGCCAATTTCGCAAGTAATGCAAAATGCATCGCTGGTTCTTCATCCGCTGGCGGAATGCACATCATGCCGGTGATATTAAGGCCATAGTGATCGCGGCAATGATGGACAAAGGCTACGGCTTCGTTAGGAAATATCCCTGATTTTTGATCTTCTTCGCCAGTATTGACCTGCACCAAACAGGGCAGATGGCGATTTTGACGCTGCATTTCCTTAGCTAACGCAGAGGCTAATTTTTCACGATCAAGCACTTCAATGACATCAAAAAGGGCAACCGCATCTGCGGCTTTATTGGTTTGAAGCGGGCCGATAAGATGCAACATCACATCCGGATAATCCGCCCGGCGATGCGCCCAGCGCCCCATTGCCTCTTGAACGCGATTTTCGCCAAAGACCCGCTGGCCAGCCTCAAGCGCCGCATCAATGCGATCATCCGGTTGCTGTTTTGAGACGGCTACTAACTTGACAGGGTAGCTTGA
>JAQCJL010000033.1 GCA_027593125.1 Pseudomonadota bacterium
GATAATCTGTTGTCGATTGCCGCGGTATCTTTGGCTTTCCACCACTAACGCCGTCACCATAATCTCATCTTTTGGCACGGCAACCGATAGAGGCACAGAGCGCAAATCATGAATAATGATCGCTTGCCCTATGATCGTCACCGCCACTGCACCACTTAACCAAGCCAAACGCCAATATCCTCGTAAGGCTAAAATCAACGCGATCGCCATCAGCATCAGAATGATAAAAGCTACCCAAAACACCAGCCATGAGGCCGCCATCATCATTACGCCGGAACCGAGGTCATGATGGAAAATGACATAACCAGATATGACCCCAAGCATCAGGCAAAGCATGATCACCAGTGACCATCCCCCATTGCGTGAGGCTGTTGGAGGAAGAGGTTCCATTTCCCACACTGATGTTTGCGGAGATTGCTTTTCTGGTGCTGGCGATTTGTCTGTCATCGTGCTATCCCTCAATATCACTTCATTATGCCCGTTAAAGGTTAATATTTTATGAGCGTCGTCACGAGATTTGCCCCATCCCCCACAGGCTTCCTTCATATCGGAGGCGCCCGCACCGCTTTATTCAACTTTTTGTTTGCCCGTCACCATGGTGGCAAATACCTTTTGCGGATTGAAGACACAGATAGAGAGCGTTCTACCGATCCTGCCATTGCCGCTATTCATGAAGGCTTAAATTGGCTTAATCTAACAGGTGATGATGAGCCTATTTATCAGTTCAGCCGGATGGAACGGCACGCCCAAATTGCCCATCAATTGCTAGAAAAAGGCCTTGCCTATCGCTGTTACCTGACGACTGAGGAATTAGGCCAAATGCGCGAAAAAGCCCGGGAAGTTGGGCACCCCATCCGCTCACCATGGCGTGACAAACCTACTTCAGCCGCGCCAGATGCTCCTTTTGTTGTTCGCCTTCGCATGCCAGAGACGGGCGCAACCACAATTTCTGATGCGGTTCAGGGTGATGTCACCGTTCAGCATCAGCAATTGGATGATCTGATCATGCTTCGAAGTGACGGCACGCCAACCTATATGTTGGCGGTTGTTGTCGATGATCATGACATGGGTGTTAGCCATGTTATTCGCGGTGACGACCATCTTAACAACGCGTTTCGCCAACAACAAATTATTGCCGCGATGGATTGGCCTCAACCTATTTATGCTCATATCCCCTTGATCCATGGGTCTGATGGGGCAAAGCTGTCTAAGCGCCATGGCGCTTTATCGGTGATGGAATATCAAAACATGGGTTTCTTGCCAGAGGCGGTAAACAATTATCTCTTACGCCTAGGTTGGAGTCATGGCGATGATGAAATCATTAGCCAAGATGACGCGATATCATGGTTTGATCTTAGCGCAGTTGGCAAATCACCCGCACGTTTTGATATGGATAAATTAACGGCAATGAACAGCCATTATATTGGTGCCGCCTCTGATGACACCATTATCAAGATGATCACCAGTGCGCCATTAACGCCCGAAATGGAAACACGCCTGCGTCTGTTGGCTCCGGCGATCAAAGAGCGTGCGCAACTAGTCACTGACCTGCCTGACATGGCGGATTTTGCGCTTAGCCCCGCCGCCCCTGTGATTGCAGAGGACGCCAAGCCTATTTTAGGTGACGATATGCTGAACCGGCTATCAGCATTTGCCACAGCTTATTCCCTGAATGATGCTGATATCCAATACAGGGATCCAGAGGCAATTAAAGCGTGGCTGAATGGTTGGCTAGAAGACCAGGGCATGAAGATGCGTGAACTTGGTCCTGGTCTCCGAGTTGCCCTAACAGGGAAAAAACAAGCTCCTGATATTGTTCTGATTCTCGCTGTTTTAGGCCCTGAAGAGACCAAAAACCGAATTGAGACTGTTTGCAATAAATAAGCCCTGCGGTTATAATGCCTCTTCGCATTAATAGGAATTTATCAGATCATGACCATGAAAACAGTTACTGTTACCGATAACAGCTCAGGCAAATCTATTGACCTTCCCGTTCTTGAAGGCACACTTGGTCAACCGGTCATAGATATTCGCAGCATTCATTCAGAATTGAATATGTTTACATTTGACCCCGGCTTTATGGCAACGGCGTCCTGTAAATCACGACTGACTTATATTGATGGCGACAAAGGCCAATTGATGCATGGCGGTTACAGCATTGATGAGTTGGCTGAAAAAAGTGATTTTCTTGAGGTCTGCTATTTGCTTCTTCATGGGGAATTGCCAAATGTTGATGAAAAAAGTGAGTTTGATCACGCCATTACAAATCACACCATGGTGCATGAACAGATCAACTCCTTCTTCCGCGGGTTTCGCCGCGATGCCCATCCGATGGCCATTTTATGTGGTGTTACAGGGGCGCTTTCTGCCTTTTACCATGATTCCACTGATATCAGTGACCCGATCCAGCGCATGGTCGCCTCACGCCGCCTGATTGCAAAGATGCCAACCTTGGCGGCTATGGCCTTTAAGTATTCCTCTGGTCAGCCCTTTAATTATCCTCGTAATAGTTTGAAATATGCTGAAAACTTCTTGCATATGTGTTTTGCTGTGCCGACCGAAGAATATGAAATTAATCCTGTGCTGGCTTCGGCTATGGATAAAATTTTGATCTTACACGCTGATCATGAACAAAACGCCTCTACCTCAACCGTTCGGCTTGCTGGCTCATCTGGAGCTAATCCCTTTGCATGTATCGCCGCTGGCATTGCCGCATTATGGGGGCCTGCGCATGGTGGCGCGAATGAAGCTGTTTTGGATATGCTAGGCGAAATTGGGAGCACATCTCAAATCCCTAAATATATTGAGCGCGCACGCGATAAAAATGATCCGTTCCGTCTGTTTGGTTTTGGGCATCGGGTTTATAAGAATTTTGATCCACGTGCCAAAGTCATGCGTGAGGAATGCCACAAAGTGCTAAAGCAGCTTGGCGTAAGTAATGATCCTTTGCTAGAAATTGCCCTTGAGCTTGAAGAAATTGCTCTGAAAGATGACTATTTCATTGAGAAAAAACTCTATCCTAATGTAGATTTCTACTCAGGCATCATCCTCAAGGCTATGGGTTTCCCTACCTCAATGTTTACGGTTTTATTTGCTGTTGCCCGAACCGTAGGATGGGTATCCCAATGGAAAGAGATGATCGAAGATCCGATGCAAAGAATTGGTCGTCCGCGCCAGCTCTATACAGGCTCTTCCCCAAGATCCTATATCCCAATTGAAAAAAGAAGCTAAGTCCTAGCCTTTTTTAAGGGCATCTTTGATTGCGGCCACTGATGCCATGGCAAAATTGCTGTGCTGTTTTGGTCTGGCAGAGGCATTAATGATAGCAGCGATATTTGGCCCCTTTTGTGTATCAGACAAAGCCATCTTCACATGATGACACATTGCTTGTGAAGTTACCTGCTTCGCCAGCAAAAAGGGATAAAGGGGTTGATTTGCCAGAACATTCGCCAAAACCACCTTACTCATATCCATGACTAACCGCCCTAGGGTTAGGGAAAGCCAATCAGCATCATAGATAATCACGCCAGACAATCCTGCTAGGCTGGCCTCAAGCGTGGCTGTTCCTGAACAAATGATCCCTGCATCCCCTGCGGCTAATGCCGTCATCATATTGTTGTCACCTGATACCAGTTTAATATCGCTATGGTCAGCTAGATACGCTGTGATGAGTTGTTCAACATAAGATGACACAGGCAAAATGGCAGTTAATGACGGATATTCAAGTTTAAGATCATCATATGCCTTCATCATGCTCGGCAATAGTCGCTTAACCTCGCCTTTTCTACTGCCTGGGGCAAGAACCACGATGGGGGTTTTTTGGTTTAAACCTAGGGCTTTTCTGGCTTCTGCCTTGGTTGGAATTTTACGATCAAAAAGAGGATGACCAACATAATCAGTCTTAAGCCCATGCGGCGTAAAATACGCTGGCTCAAAAGGAAACAAACATAAAAGCCGATCGAATGCAGCGGCAAAGCTTTTGGCTCTCCCACGCCCCCATGCCCATACCGTGGGGGCAACCAGATGAAGTATCGGGGCATGCCATCCTGCCTTTGCCATTGCTTTTTTTAGACGCCGGGCAAAACGCAAGGAAAATCCCTTACTATCAATGGTTAGAATAGCATCCGGACGCCGCGCTACAATCTCAGCTACCAAATGATCTGCCAATCGCGATAAGCGAGGCCATGCCTTAAGAGCCGCCCCAAAGCCGATAACAGTCAGGGCGTCCTGTTCAGCGATAAGATCAAGGCCAGCGGCTTGCATATCCTTGCCGCCAATACCAAAGAAATGCGCGGATGAACCAAACTCACGCATGATCGCTCCGCCTAACAAATCGGCAGATGGCTCACCTGCTAATACAAATAAGGACGGCGAGGCCTTCACCCCTCAACCCCTAAAATAGTAACATGATGGGTCTTTGCTGCGGCTAATGTTTTTTGACGATCCGCTATCAGCACTTCACCTGCCCCAAGCGCAATCACTTTGATCTTTGCTTTTGCTGCATGAATAACGGTATCAACGCCAATAACAGGTGGATCAAGACTACGATCCTGACCAGCTTTTGCCGCTTTTACCAACACAGGAGGTGAGAGCGATGGGTCAGACAATGCCCCAGCGCGGCTGATCATGGCGTTCGTGCCTTCTGCGGCCTCAATCGCTAACACGAGTCCGCCTTGAACCACAACTGCTTGACCAATATCGGAATGCCCCATTAGGCGCAATACGGCGAGGCCTTTATTGATTGCCTTATGGTCCTGCGCGGATGGTTTTCGGCCAATTAATTTTCCACTTTCAACATAAAGTTCGCCCAACACATCTTTCATATCGACAATGCTTAACTCATAACGTTTAAAGGTGTCTTTGATTAATCTTAACGCGTTATCATCACTAGCCATCAAGGCTTTGATAGCAAGAGACGCGGCGGCCAAATCTGGCCTAATAGCGGCTAGGGAAGGACGCACGAAACGACCTGTCATTAAAATCTCATGACAAGCCTTTGCCTTAAAACAATCAATTATCTTTGTTAATGCCCCAACACGAATGCGTTCAACCGCTATGGGGAAATCCGCATCGGCAATACCGTCAAGCGCAACAATCACCGGGTCATAGTTTAGCTCCAGTAATTGTTCAGTCACAATCACTGGCAAATGACCAGCGGCGGCGATCAAGCCGATTTTCCGTTTAGGATGAGTTGCCATTTCCATTAGCTTGCATAATCGGCCGGTTATGATCAGATTCAATAAAGTCTAAAATGATCTTGGCATGGTCATTGTGGCCATAGGTGTCTTTGACCTGAGCAATGCGTTCCCGAAATGTTCCTGTGTTATTGCGGAAAATGCTTTTATAGACAGAACGAATAGTGTTGATCTGGGCTTTAGTAAAACCATTACGTTCCAGACCAATGAGATTAATACCATCCAAATAACAGCGGTTTCCCATAGCTTTCGCAAAAGGGATCACATCATTATCAACCTTTGACATTCCACCAATGACAACATTTCGCCCAATACGGACAAAAGGCTGCACCCCGGCCATGCCACCTAGATAAGTATAATCATCAATGACGACATGACCTCCGACCATAACATGATTGACCAGAATCACATGATCCCCAACATGACAATCATGGGCAATATGTGAGCCAACCATAAACATCCCATGTGACCCAATTATGGTACGCATGCCCCCGTCAGCAGTACCGCGGTGCATGGTAACTTGCTCACGAATATGGTTATGATCACCAATCTCAAGGGTTGAGGCCTCACCTTCATATTTCATATGCTGGGGGGCAGTGCCAAGCACAGCGTAAGGGAAAACATGATTGTTTTTGCCTAAGCTTGTATGCCCTTCGATAATGACATTCTGATGAATAGTTGTCCCGTCGCCTATCGTCACATCAGGGCCAATAAAACAATAAGCACCAATGCTGACATTCTCACCAAGATCAGCCTTGTCATCAACAGTCGCGGTAGGATGGATTAAGGTTGCCATGAAAACTCTATTTGTTAGGGGGCATAATCATAGCGGAAAATGACGCCGAGGCGACCTTAACGCCATTATTCATTGTTGTGCCTTCAAACTTATGAAGTGTTGATTTTCCGCCAATTCGCTTAACATGCATTTCAAGAACATCGCCCGGATGGGATGGTGCACGAAAACGGGCGTTTTCGATGGTGGTAAAATATACCAACATGCCTTTTAGTTCATCTCCTGCACTATGAGATATCATCACCGCCGCCGTTTGGGCCATTGCCTCAATAATCAAAACCCCAGGCATGATAGGAAACCCAGGAAAATGCCCATCTAAATAAGGCTCTGTGCTAGTGATGGCTTTGATGCCCACAGCCTCTTCCCATGGGATGATATTCTTTACTTTATCCACAAGCAGAAATGGATAACGGTGCGGTATCAGTTCTAAAATATCACTATGTTTTAAGATTATCTCTTGCTGATCCATTACACTCTCTCTTTCGCTTTTTGTTTAACCTCACGGACAAGGCGGCGCAGGGCCGCAACCTGATAACGGAAATCAGCCACAGGCACTGCTGGAAATCCGCCCATGACCTGATTGTTTCCCACCTGTTTTGTTACCCCAGTAAGGCTAACAAATAAATTATCATCACCAATGATGACATGATCTGCCACCTTAACCGCAGGCCCAAGAATGTTACGGCAACCTATTTTAACGGATCCAGCAATCCCCGTCCTAGCGCAAATGATTGTCCCATCACCAATAGTGACATTATGGGCAACATTACAATGGCTATCAATCATCACACGCGCACCAATTACCGTGTTATTGAGCATACCGCGGTCCAGCGAACACTTAGGACCAATGTAACTATGATCACCAATACTAACACCCCCAATATGGGTCACAAGATGGTTTTCACCATCCTCGGTTAGCCCAAACCCTGTCTGGCCTATAACAACACCTGCCCCGATAACAACATGATTACCAATTGATGCGTTCATGATATTTGCATTTGCCATAATCATCGTATCATGGCCAATGACAACCTCATCTGCAATCACAACCCCAGATTTAATGATGGTGTTATCGCCAATAACAACGCCGTGCCCAATATGAACAAAACTATCGATCTGAACATTCTTCCCAAGTTTTGCTTCTGGGCTGATATCCACCATTGGATGAATTTGTCCGGTAGAACCTTCTGGCGGATACATTACCGCGAGCAAGGCAGAGAACCGATTTTTGGGATGATCCACAACAATATAAATTGGCCCAGGCGGAGCTTCTTTTTCCAAATCCTCACTAATAAGGCAGACAACGCCTGAGACCTCAGAAATTTGGCTTAACGCTTTTGCCTTATTAGCAAAACATACACAACCTGCCTCAGCATGATCTAATGACGAAGCCTTGAGGATCTGATGATGTTCTTGATTGATTTTGTCTTCACCCGTTAACAACCGGCCAGATACCAGTTGGGTTGCCTCAACCACCGACAAGGATCTTTTCGCTGATTTCGATTTCGCATTCGCAGCAGACATTAATTATCCTTATTGGAAAAGGTGATCTTCATGTCTTTGGTGCGCTCATTTAACCGGCTCAAAGCTTCTGGGGACATATCAATTTCTGTTTCAAACAGCACTACATTCTGTTTTTGCATCACAAGAGCGTAACCTTCTTCTGTTGCAATTTCTGAGATAATTTTCAAAAGCAACTGACGGATCTGATCATTGGCCTCTTTTAAGGCGACATCAAAACCTTGTCTTTGCCGCTGAACTTTCTGCTGTAGCACGATGACACGATTCTCAAATGCTTTCAAACGGCGGTTAAACTCTTCCTCATCTAGGACAGAACGCTTGTTATTGAGATCTTCTTCAGCCGCTCGCAATTCCGTTTGCTCTGCCTCAATCGTCTTTTGAAACTTTTGATTTTCCTCATCAATCACAGCCCTAATTTTAATCATTGCTGTTGATTGCCCCATCACACTATTGATATCCACAACGCCAATTTTCATAGGTGGAGCAGATGTGGTTTCTTGTGCTATGGCGGCCTGGTTTGCCAACATAAGCATAGCGACTGTCATGATGGAAATGACAATTAAACGCAATCTGCGGCAAAACTGATAAGCTTTATGAATAAACATTCGGCATAAAAAAGTTAGATCTGAGATCCCTGTCTGTCCAGACATCAGAAGCGGCCCCCAAAGCTGAACTGGAAGCTTTGGGTTTCATCGTAGCTTTCCTCTGTAATTGGCACAGTCCAGGAAAAGGTTAATGGCCCAATAGCGGTATCCCAGAAAAACCCATAACCAAAAGTAGATCGCATACTATTATCATCTGCCCCTGTTACTCCAGTGGTATCATCAACACCCCAAAGCGAACCAAAATCATAAAACACCGTCCAGCGCACCGACAAATCTGGATCAAGCCCTAAATCCGAAACAAGATTTATGCTACCCGAATAATATTGATTTCCGCCAACCGCTGAATCATCACCCGTATCACGGGGGCCAATGCCATCACTTTCAAAGCCGCGAATATCACGCCCACCAATAACAAATCGGTTTGATCGTGACACATTTTCGCCTAGACCGTCCACGGCACCGATCTTTCCATCAAACCCCAAGACTGCACGTTTGAAGGCAAAAGGTATGAAATATTGCCCTCTTGCCGTTGTTTTAACGTATTGCACATCACCGCCAAGCCCTGAAACGCTATTGGCTAACCTCCAATAATGCCCTTCTCTTGGATCAAATCGGTTATCTCGCTTGTCTTGTGACAGTGTATAGCCAACCTCAGATATGATTTTACCGCCGTCATCACCACTAATGGATGTGGCTGTAGTGGAGCTACTGGTTGTTTGAGTTTCAGCCAAGAGATAACTGATCCGGTGATAATAATTATCACGAGCACGAAACCCAACAGCAGTATCAATACCTGTTCTTTCAATAGTCACAGAGGAATACTTATCTTCATCCCTAAAGAGATCTAAGCTACCCAACAATTCCCGATCCCAAAGATAAGGCTCAGTGATGCCTAAGCGGAAATTGGACTTGCTTCCTGAAACGGCTGCATTAGCCCGCACACCGCGACCTGTCCCAAGAAAATTGCTTTCCTCAATCCCAATCTGAACGGATCCGTCATCCAAAGACGAATACCCAAATCCAAGGGAAAACGTGCCAGTGGACTGTTCTTCCACAGTCACATCAATGACCGACTGGTCTGATTGTGTTCCAGGCAATACTTTGCTTTGAACATTAGAGAAGTATCCAAGATTGCGAATGTTACGGATAGAGTTGCTTAACCGTAACTGATTAAAACTGTCCCCTTCAACAATTTCAAACCTACGGCGGATCACCCGATCAAGCGTGCGGTCGTTCCCATTAATACGAATTTCCTCAACAAAATTACGCTGAGCTCGGCCAATATTAATGATCACTTGAAGTGTATAATTGTCTTTATCTAGCTCAAAATCTGGTTCGACATTGACAAAAGCATAACCAAACTCTCCAAGCTTATCAGTCATTTTGGATAAGGTTTCATCAAGATAGCGAACATCATAAACATCGCCTATCGTGATGGTGCTTTCGTTCTTTAAGGTGTCTATATCTACAGTTTCAATATCGGAATTGATGACGACATCTGAAACGGTATATTGCTCACCTTCGTCAATGTGGAAAGTCAAAATAAAACCACTACGATCTGGCAGCAACTCCCCTGATGATCGCACAACACTGAAATCTGCAAATCCGTTTTGAAGATAAAACTCACGCAACTGCTGTTCATCTAGGGCAAGCCGAGCGGCATCATATTTGTCATTACTCGACAAAAACACATACCATTTCTTTTCTCGTGAGGCGATGACATTGCGCAAAGCTCTGTCACTAAATTCCTGATTACCAATAAACTTGATTTTGCTAATCTTAATCAGCGGGCCTTCATCAACCTCAAACACCAAATCAACACGCTTATCTGGTAGTTCAATAATTTTAGGTTCAATCGTGGCCGCATACCGCCCATTTTGACGATACACTTCCATCAGCACGGCCTTGCCATCAAGGGCGATTTTTCTTGTAAAAACCCGCCTGGGCCGAATATTTAAAATATCTAACAGGCGATCATCTTCAATGACATCATTGCCCTCAATATTAACGCGGTTAATGATTGGGTTTTCATCAACCACAACCACGAGATTATCCCCATCCAAACGCAAGGAAACATCGTAAAAAAGATCCGTGGCAAAGAGAGATCGGACAATTCCATTTAGCTGATCTGGTGAAATCTGATCACCAACACCAACCGGCATATAGGACCGGATGGTCGCTGGACTAACCCGTTTGGCGCCTTCAATAGTAATCGCAGATATCGTGAGCGTGTCATCCTGTGCACGAACAGGTATTGCCATTAACAACTGGGCCAAAAAGACTACGGCAACAAACCGGATCAGGTTAGACATCTTAAACCTCAATAATATTTCCACGATAGTATAAGCTAACTAGCCTGCCAGTCAAAGCACTTACACCTTATCGCCCCTGACAAAACCCTAGAATCAACTAGCAAGGCGATGTGACCCAGCTAAAGATATCAAAAACTGTTACCAACAGAATGAGGCTTAAAAGAAAGGCTATGCCAATCCGCATAATCCATTCCTGGAAGGCAGGGGTCAGAGGGCGCCTCATTATTGCCTCCAGCCCAAAAAAGGTTAAATGTCCACCATCTAGTGCTGGAACAGGAAGCAAATTAATAAACCCAAGATTAATTGAAAGCGCTGCAATTAGCAGAAAAAACCGAACAAAGCCGCGTTCTTCAACCGCTTGTTTTGCGGCTGCACCAGTAATTTCAGCGATTTTTACAGGTCCGCCCATTTCCCCTTTATTAGCTTGCCCAGTCACAAGACGGCCAAGTCCACGCAACATTGCCATTGATAAAAGATAACTTTCTTTACCAGCTGCCACGACGGATTGCCCAAAACCTAATGTGTTAATTTCACCACTTGTATTAATGACGCCAAGCTGACCATATTGTGCGCCACTGCATTCTTCGGTAATCACACTTGGCGTGATCGACATATCCATTTCTCTGCCATCACGCTTGATCACCATCGTTAACTCACGCCCTGGGTTTTCAGCTACTAGCATGCGCAAATCATTAAAATCGGTAATACGATACGCATTGATGCTGATAATGCGGTCACCCGGGATTAACCCAGCCTGTTCTGCGGCACCATCTTTGACCAAATCATCAACAACTGGTGGTGCAATAGGTTTACCAATAGTCATGAAAACAATGGCAAAAATGGCAATACCAAGAATAAAATTAGCGATAGGCCCCATGGCAACAATGAAAGCACGCTGGCCTAGCGTAGCCCCCATAAAACTGCCTTTTTCGTGGCTTTGATCAGGGTCAGGGATGCCAGTTGGGTCTTTATCACCACGCATCCGAACATAACCACCAAGAGGAATGACTGAAAATCGCCAACGCGTCCCAAAACGGTCATTCCATCCGAATAATTCTTTGCCAAAACCCACTGAAAACACTTCGACATAAACACCTGATCGTCTTGCCGCCCAGAAATGCCCCCATTCATGGACAAAAACAATCAAGGCTACAATTCCAACCCCGCTCATAATTACGGAGAAATCCATGTCAAAAATGGCAAAAATCCAGTGATATAGATCACAAAATCCAGCATTTATTTTCCCTTTTTGGCTATCCATGATCGCGTAACCGCCATGGCTTTATCATTAGCATCTAATACAGATTCCAAACTGATTTCACTACCCACGGACATAACAGAAAGCGCATGCTCAATACTAGCTATGATATCCATAAATCCAATGCGATGTTGAAGAAAAGCACTGACCGCCACCTCATTTGCTGCGTTCATAATACACGGCGCTAATCCGCCTTGTCGCCATGCCTGCCTTGCTAATTCTACCGAGGGAAACCGCACCGCATCAAGAGGCAAGAAATCCAATTGCGAAAAATCTAGAACCGGATGATCATCCGTATCCTCGGAGTCTTCCAACCATGGCAATCGATCAGGCCAAGCCAGAACATATGATAATGGCACCCGCATATCCGCAGGCCCAAGTTGCGCTACTGTGCTCCCATCAGAATATGTAATCATACCATGAATAACCGATTGGGGGTGTACCCTCACCTCAACCTGATGTTCAGGCAAATCAAAAAGCACACAAGCCTCAATGATCTCAAGGCCTTTATTCATCATGGTGGCCGAATCAATACTTATCTTTGGGCCCATTGACCATCGGGGATGACGTAAGGCCTGCTCAGCTGTGATATGGGGAAAATCCTCAATTGGGGTGCTAAGAAACGGTCCTCCTGATGCGGTCAAAACAATATGCTTGATTGCTTTAACATGCCGATCACGCCATACCTGAAATATAGCGTTGTGTTCCGAATCTGTTGGCAAAATGACCCCGTTATGAAGCCGGCAAGTCTCTTTGATAAGTGTCCCTGCCGCCACTAGTGATTCCTTATTAGCAATGGCAAGTGTCCCGCCATTTTCAAGCACCCTTAAACTTGGCAAAAGACCAGCAATACCGCTTATGCCATTCACTGTCAGATCAATATCTTCATCAAGACAAGACAGCAATGACGTCTCCCCTTGATGAAGGCGGATGTGAGTTCCTGAAAGGCGTGACTGCAACAACGGGAACGCATCTGATCCTGTCAAAACCACATGGCGGGGACGATGGCGGAGAGCCAATTCAGCTAGCGCTTCGGCATTATGATGAGCAGCAAGAACAGCGATATCATATTGGTCAGGATAGCGCCCAGCAATATCGAGAACCGAACGTCCGATAGACCCCGTTGCCCCCAGTACCGCTAGCGATTTCTTGCCCCCATCTTTCATCCCATCCACCCCATTTTCAGCAGGGCATAAAGCAAAGGAACCGCCAACACAGAGCCATCAAATCGGTCGAGAAGACCGCCATGACCCGGCAAAATTCGTCCAATATCCTTGATCTGATGGCGGCGCTTAAACCATGATTCCATCAAATCCCCAAAAATAGATATGGCCCCTACCCCAAGCGCAAAAAGCGCAGGCCACAGGGGTTTATCATACCAGAAGCTATAAATGGCAAAGGGCAAAGGGCTAAAGATCAGTCCTGCTATAGCCCCGCTCCAAGTTTTGGCGGGACTAATAGCTGGACATAATTTTGGCCCACCAAATTGGCGCCCAGCAAGATAACCCATGGTATCAACCACAGCCACCGTCAACAGACAAAGTGCAAGCCATACACCGCCATTTTCTAAAGCTAATAACTGAACCAGCGACCAGCCTAGTACAGAAAGACCTAACATCATGACCATACCAGAGACATGACGGAAAACAAAAAAAGCCATAACCACAATCATAGACCAGGCAACGGTCTGGATCATTAGAAGGAGTGCTATTTGCCACTCCAGCTTTATGCCCAGAAAAGCAAAAAGGGCAGGAAGCCCAATAGTTAATAAAGCAAGAAAAGAAAGCCCATCAATGCGGTCATTCCTGACTGAAAGGAATAATTCCCATGCCATAAAGAGAACAAAACCTAGAGCCAATACCATGGCCGGAACACCGCCCATCATCAGCACCAGCAATAGGGGAAGCAGAATAACAGCGGTGATCAGGCGGCTAAAGGTTTCCTTCTGATACATGATCATTAGTTAACACACTCTGCTCTCATTCTTGGTTAGCCTGCTGATCCGGTTTTTGTGTCAGACATCCCAGCATCACCGCCAAAACGCCTTTCTCTCTCGCTATAATCCAACAGCACCTTATCTAATTCTGCCGGGGTAAAATCAGGCCAGAGGGGTGCGACAAAACTCATCTCTGCATAAGCCAATTCCCAAAGCATAAAGTTTGAAATACGCCTTTCATTGCTAGTTCTAATGAGAAGGTCAATAGGCGGAAGATGAGCTGTTTCCAAATTGGCTTTAACAATTTCTGGGTTAATATCTTCTTCATTCAGTTTACCAGCTTTTACATCAGCGCTTATCTGGCGTGCTGCCTGGGCCATATCCGTCATTCCCCCATAATTAAGAGCAACGGTAAGATTAATGCCGGTGTTTTCTTCTGACCGATAAACCAGATCATGAACTAAACGTTGAATTCGAGTTGGAAAGCGCGAGGTATCACCAATCACACGCAAGCGCATATTCTTATCAATAAGCTTCTGCCCTTTACGATCCAGAAAATAACGGAATACGCTAAAGATATCTGTGATTTCTTTTTCTGGACGCTTCCAGTTTTCCGTTGAAAACGCAAACAGAGTTAGCCATGAAATACCGCAGTTATGGGCGTGTTCTGTAATCGTTTCAACCACTGTTGCGCCCTGCATATGGCCTGCCTTTGCTGGCAGGCCACGAAGGCTTGCCCAGCGGCGGTTTCCATCCATAATGATGGCCAGATGATGCGGAACAGCGTTCTTCATTACTAACTCAGTTAAACGGTTTTGATATCTTTTTCTTTATTCGCAAGCAATTCATCAACTTTGCTGACATTTTCATCGGTAAGTTTTTGAATTTTTGCTTCCAGACCATGGCGTTCATCTTCACCATAATCGCCATCTTTTTCGCCTTTTCGCACTTGCTCAATAGCATCACGGCGCACATTGCGAATAGATACCCGTGCTGCTTCGGCATACTTGCCGGCAACCTTGGCTAATTCTTCACGCCGTTCAGAAGATAAATCTGGCACTGGAATGCGGATCAAACTACCTTCTGCTTGGGGGTTAAGCCCTAAATCTGATTCCCGGATCGCTTTCTCAACAGCGGCAGTCATTGATTGGTCCCAAACCTGAACCGTCAGCATCCTAGATTCAGGGACGGAAATATTCCCAACCTGATTAATCGGCATTTTTGCACCATAAGCATCTACCGTTATAGGCTCAAGCATACCAGCAGACGCGCGACCAGTTCTTAGCCCTTGAAACTCAGTTTCTAGGGCCGCGATGGCGCCCTGCATACGCCGTTGGGTATCATCCAGATTTAAGCTCATGCCTTTATCTCCTTATCAGTCTGTAATCAGCGTGTATTTATCTTCATGCCTCAAGACGCGCTCAAAACTGCCTTGTTTTTCGATCGAAAATACAATCATTGGGATTTCATTTTCCCGTGCCAGCGAAATGGCTGAAGCATCCATAACCCCAAGATCGCGTGACAATACATCCATATAGGTCAAATGTGGATGATGTATGGCATTCGGGTCTTTTTCTGGATCAGCTGAATAAACTCCATCAACCCGCGTCCCTTTCAGGATCAAATCACAATTCATTTCTGTGGCGCGTAACGCGGCGGCGGTATCAGTGGTGAAAAATGGATTTCCAGTTCCAGCGGCAAAGATAACAATCCGGCCTTTTTCGATATGGCGTTTGGCTCGCCGACGGATATAAGGCTCACAAACCGCACTAATAGGAAGCGCTGAGAGCACCCTTGTATCCACACCGATATCTTCGAGAGCATTTTGCATTGCCAGCGCATTCATGACCGTGGCAAGCATTCCCATGTAATCACCAGTGGCGCGTTCCATTCCAGATGCTGCCACTGAAATTCCACGAAAAATATTACCGCCGCCAATAACGAGGCAAATCTCAATTCCTTGATCCCTGACGGTCTTAATTTCTTCTGCGGTACGGGCAACCATGTTGGGATCAATGCCGTAACTGCGATCGCCCATCAGGGACTCTCCAGAAATCTTTAACAAAACACGCTTGTAATTATGAGCGGCAAGATTTCCAGTCATCATATTCCCCTTATATTGGTTAGGCACAAAACAATGTCGTCCCTAAAAAAAGCACCAGCGCAACTTCATCACGCTGATGCCAAAGATTAACGCATTTCACCCCGTGATGGCTAGGGAGAAATCACCGCCCAAGTTGTTCAGCGACCTCAGAAGCGAAGTCCTTTTCTTCCTTTTCAATGCCATCACCCAGTTTGAAACGGACAAAAGCCGTCAAGGTAATAGGTGCCCCTGCTTCTTTAGCAGCGTTTTCAATGACTTGGCTGACAGCAGTCTCACCATCCATGACAAATACCTGCTCTAACAAAACGACCTCTTTCATGAATTTTTTCATGCGGCCTTCTACCATCTTTTCAGCAATTTCAGGTGTCTTGCCAGATTGCACAGCTTGATCAACCAAGACCTGACGCTCACGGGCTACATATTCAGGATCAAGATCATCTTCGCTTAGGCTAGCCGGCGCTGTCGCAGCAATATGCATAGCTATTTGCTTACCAAGGCTTTGCAGCACATCATCACTAGCCGTAGAGGATAGCGCCACCAAAACACCAATTTTACCCATGCCATCAGAGATGGCATTATGAACATAGGATACAACCGAACCCTGATCGACTGCGAGTTTAGCGACGCGGCGAACAGACATATTTTCACCAATGCGAGCAATTTTTGCCGTCACTTCATCTGCAACCGTATGACCAGAACCTGGATAGGATGCCGCCATGAGCGCATCAATATCACCAGCACTAACACCAAGTTCAGCTAAAGTTCTGGCAAAATCCTGAAACTCATCATTGCGTGAAACAAAATCAGTTTCGGAGTTCACCTCAACAACGGCCCCAACGGTACCATCTGTTTTTACTGCTACCAGACCTTCGCTGGCGACACGGCTAGATTTCTTAGCAGCGGCAGCAAGACCTTTCTTGCGCAGCCAATCAACTGCGGCCTCAATATCACCGCCGGTTTCATCAAGCGCCTTTTTGCAGTCCATC
This sequence comes from Pseudomonadota bacterium, assembly GCA_027593125.1. Lineage (GTDB taxonomy): Bacteria > Pseudomonadota > Alphaproteobacteria > Puniceispirillales > UBA1172 > UBA12202. The sequence continues at coordinate 16,711 of JAQCJL010000033.1, forward strand.
ATTCCTGCACCAGTTGAAGCGCGAAGCTCTTTGACCATTTCTGAAGTAATTGCCATTATTCTGTCCTTAACATCATGTTGATTTGATCTTGGGTTTGTGAAGAGATCATCCGTGTCAGCCATTGACACGGATATCTTAAATAAACGGAAGCAACAGGCCTGATTTAGGCTTTAGCTTCGTCAGCTGGTGCCTCAGCTTCGGCCTCAGCCAACGGAGCAACTTCTGCTGGGGCTTCTTCT
>JAQCJL010000002.1 GCA_027593125.1 Pseudomonadota bacterium
GGTATCCGCATCGTCCGGTGCGGTCTATTCCTGCGCGCGCCAGAGATTCTGTCAGGGCATTGGCAATATCACATGCGCGATGGCCTGCTACCGCTTGTTCAAGTCCTTTTTCCAGACCTTCGGTCAGGGCTTTGGCTGCATCTAAAATATTTTGTGGGGCAGGGCCAAGATGCACCGTCCGGCATAATGGGACATGATACCGCCGATAGCATCCAGACAATTCAAAAAAGGTGACTTCCCCTTTTTTCATAGGCTCCCCATTCCAAGTCAAATGCGCGGCGCTGGCATCTTTGCCAGATGGCAACATAGGCACAATCGCAGGATAATCCCCCCAGATATCATCAACGCCGCTAATCATGCCTTGATAAATCTCACTGACCAGTTGATTTTTCGGCAATCCGGGTTCGGCACGCTCTAGGGCAAGCGACACTATTTTTTCAGATAGTTTTGCCGCTTTATGCATAAAGGCAATTTCCTCATCAGATTTGACACCTCTTTGCCAATTCACCAGACCAGTAGCATCCACAATTTTTGCTTGCCCTAATGCCGCCACCAACACCTGATGCGCGCGAGCCGAATAGTAATAATTTTCCATTTCAACGCCAATTCTTGCCTTGGCGTGACCAAGTTCCGTTAGCAATTGGGCAAGATCATCCATCGCGTGCTGACTTGTCGACATGACATAATCATCAGAATAGGAATGGACGTGGTCGTTATCCATCCATACGGTGCGATAGGCACCATTCCCATCCATCCGCCGACCCCACCAACGCGGATCATCATCATGGGTAATAATGACCGCTTGATGCACATAGAAAGACCAGCCATCATACCCTGTCAGCCATGCCTGATTGGACGGGTCGGTGGCAATGACGACATCCAGTCCTTTTTCTTCCATCGCTTTGCGGGTTTTTACTAAACGGCGCTGATATTCTTTTTGGCTAAAAGGGGCGTGTTCAATGGCCATATGTAAGGCTCCTTATTTCACATCTTAACGACTGATAGCATGATCAGGATTGCATTTCCAACAACAGATACTAAGGTTATAGGCATCAACAAAAATAGTATTAGAGCAAATGTGATGACTAGTGACCTTAACCTTCACGCAATCAACAATGCCCGTCAAGTCATTCGGGATTACCTTATTGAAACACCAGTCCTGCCCTTGAAAAGTAGCAAAATTGCCCCGTTCCTGCCCAAGGAAGCAGAGTTTTTTCTTAAGCTGGAATTGTTTCAACACACAGGGAGTTTTAAGGCGCGCGGAGCATTTCTCGGGGTATCATCACTTGATGAGGATAGCGCTCGTCGCGGTGTGGTGACGGTAAGTGGCGGAAATCACGCTCTAGCCTTATCTTGGGCGGCCAAGGCGCGTGGTGTTCCGGTTAAAGTTGTGATGAAAGAAAGCGCAGACCCTATGCGCATCCAAGGATGCCGGGATTTGGGGGCTGAGGTTGTTTTAGAAAAAGATATGATTGCCTGTTTTGATGCGGTAGCTCGGATCCGCGAAGAAGAAGGCCGGCGTTATTTGCACCCCTTTAATGATCCGACCATGATCCTTGGCTCTGCCACTTGTGGGGCGGAATTTGTAGGGCAAGCTGAACATCTTGATGTGGTGGTTTTGCCTATTGGCGGTGGCGGGCTGATTTCTGGCATGGCATCAGCCATAAAGCTGATCAATCCTGAGACCCTGGTCATAGGTGTTGAACCTGAGGGATGCGATAACATGAGCAGAGGATTAGCAGCAGGCCATGCTATTGTCATGGACCGTATTGATACCATTGCAGATAGCCTAGGTGCCCCTGAAACTTTGGAATACAGCCTTAATATTGTGCGCCAAATGGTGGATGAGGTGATCACCATTCCTGATGCGGCACTCGCCGCTATGATGCTGCGTATTCGGGACAGTTTGTCAATGATGGTGGAACCCGCTTGCGCCACTTCACTTGCAGCAGCATTGGGGCCTTTGCGTGATCGCCTCAGGGGGAAGCGTGTCGGCGTGCTGGCTTGTGGGTCAAACACAAGTGCCGATCGCTGGCATGAAAACACTCATGGGTATCAGCCGTTTTCTATATCGTAATCCAAGCGATAAAACACTTTATCGCAACTGATCCAGCCAATAAGGGTTAGACCAAGCGGTTTGCCCATTTTTCCCAATCACGGTAATGCGGAAATAAGGCGAAGCAAAGCTGCTGAGATCAAAATCAGCATAGGTCATGTTTTGACCTTGTGCAGAAAGCGCGGCATATCCTATCCCTGACACTATGATATGATTAGCTGGACTACACGAAACATGAAGCGCGTCTCCTTCCATCAACAGGGCATGAATTTCTGCGCCTGTTGAGGAATAATGACGACCATCTTTGATGGCATCAACTAGCGAGGACGAGGTGAGGTCATCTGATCCAACCATAATCCATCCGCCACCTGCATCTTGGCTGCGAAAATGGGCATCATCCGTGGCGGTAAAGGAAATACGCTTGCCTTCATGAAGCAGAATATCTGCTGTTCCTATGCCAAGCCCCCGTCCACTCTCAATGGTCGCAGAATAATTGAAGACTTCAACCGCGTGGGCTGATGATGCCATTATCGCCTCATCCGTGGTCATAGCATACCATTCTGGATGTGCAATCGACACATAGGCACCAGCCTCACGCGCGCGCGAAATCATTTGGGTGACCGTTTCGTCACGGTTGGCCATTTTGAAATCCAAGGGCAGGCCATTAGCAACAAGATGCCATAACCCGTCTTGGTCATAACGCTTGCCCAGACAATGCAATTCTGCCGAAGGAATGGTCACGAAATCGTCACGGTCAAGGTCACGCGTATCATTAATTGTAGTAGACGCAAAACTGACATCATCCCATAAATGATCGGATAGGGCGATGAAATCATACCCTAGATCCTGATAGAAATTCATGACCTCCATGCTGGTTTTTTCGCCATCTGAATGCACGGTATGACCATGCAGATTGCCGCGGAAAAGGGGGGTATCTTGGTCAAAGGGGGGTAGAAGCATTGGCATCAGTTTTGACTCGCGCTGGTTATCGTTTGATTATCTTATCATAATCTCGCACTCTTAAAATGAGTAGCTTTGTTGAAATCTTTTTGCAATGGTTTTTCAGGAATAGATCAGGGGATTACTGAGAAGATGACGATAACAAAACGCCGGCTTGGGCAAAATGGACCAGAGGTTTTCCCTATTGGAATTGGGGCCATGTCTTTTAGTAATTTTTATGGTGAGGCCACGCGTGAGCATGCGCTGGCGTTACTTCAGACAGCAATGGATAACGGCGTTAACCATATCGACACGGCTGATATTTACGGCATGGGGGTATCTGAGCTTGCCATAGGCGCCTTTCTGGCAAAGCAAGGAAAACAGGCTCAGGATTTTTTTCATATCGCCACCAAGGCTGGAATTGATCGAAATGATGAGGCAAGCGGCTTTAACAATCAGCATAGTTATCTCAAGAATTGTTTACTGGCATCACTTAAACGCCTTGGCGTAGATTATGTTGATCTGTTCTATGTGCATCGTCTCCAGCAAGGCATCCCTATCGAAGAGGTCACTGAAACTCTAGCCGGGTTTGTGAAAGACGGTTTAATTGGTGCCTTTGGTTTTTCTGAAATTGCCCCTACCACTTTGCGGCGTGCGGTGGCGGTTCATCCTGTGGCGGCGGTTCAGTCAGAATATTCCCTTCAAACGCGAGGTCCTGAATTAGGATTGGTTCAAGCAACGCGCGATTTAGAGGCGGCTATGGTTGCCTTTTCGCCCGTAGGTCGTGGGTTGCTGACAGATCAGCCTCATACAGCAGAACAGGTTGCTCACATGCCGTTTCTTTCTGTTAACCCTCGCTTTATGGGTGCTAACCTAGAGCGCAATATCGCTGCCACATCAGCTTTTCGGGATTTGGCAAAAGATATGGGCATGGCGGCTTCAACACTCGCAATTGCTTGGTTATTGCATCAAGAGGATCACATTATTCCTATCCCCGGCACGAGATCAGTGAAACATTTTGCTGAACTGATTGCCGCTGCTGAGGTACGATTGCTTGACGAGGATAAGGCAAGAATTAATGCGGTTTTGCCCCCCGGTTGGTGTCATGGCGACAGATATTCAGATAACCAGTGGCGAGCCATTGAGCGATATTGTTAGTTTAGAAATGGAGTAGGTGGTGAACTTGTCAGATACAGATGTTCTTAGTGATCAGTTTTTTGAAGTTGCGTCGAATTATCCAAAAAATCCCTGTCTTTATGAAAAATCCAATGGCATTTGGCATGGTTTGACGTATGAGGAAGCAGCGCATCAAGTGTTGCTTGCTGCTAATTTTCTAAAATCACAAGGCGTTAACAAAGGGGATCGGGTGGTCATAGCCTCGGAAAACCGCATAGATTGGGCAATTGCGGATCTGGCTATTATGACGCTTGGCGCATTAGTTGTGCCATCCTACAGCACCAATACCAGCGAAGATCATCATCATGTCCTTACTGATTCTGGCGCGGTGCTTGCCATCACTTCATCAGGAGAGTTGTCGGAAAGTCTTGCGGCGGCGGCAGAGAGATCGCCAGCTTGCCAGACACTCGTTTTGTTTGATCGTTATGACATTCAAACACAGAAAAAACGTCTTAAACTGGTGAACTGGCATGATGGATTGGCGGCGGCTAAAGATATCGCTGAAATAGAGGATGTTCGCGCCAAATTGGATCCCAATGATCTGGCTTGCTTGATCTATACCTCTGGCACTGGTGGACTGCCAAAGGGGGTGATGCTATCCCACGGTTCAATCAGCGCAAATGTCAAAGGCGTAAAACATATGCTAAGCGAGGTTAATCTTGATTATCAGCAACGCTTCTTATCTCTATTGCCGCTATCACATTCTTATGAACATACTGGCGGACTTCATCTGCCAATCCGGATGGCGTCAGAGATTTGGTATTGTGAGAGTGTTGATCAGGTATCAACCAACCTGCAAGAAGCAAAACCGACCTTGATGATTGCGGTTCCCCGACTTTATGAAGTGTTGCATGATCGCATTGAAAACGGCCTCAAGGCTAAGGGCGGTCTTAGCGAAAAGCTGTTTCGCAAAGCGGTGGCATTAGGCCTTAAAAAGCTTGAAGGGGAAAAGCTATCCTTTTCTGAAGCCATATGGGATCGTGTGCTGGAACGTCTTGTACGGGCAAAGGTTCGGCGGCGTTTAGGGGGAAGGTTGCAATATTTCTGTTCAGGTGGCGCGCCCTTAAACCCAGAGATTGGAAAGTTTTTCTTGGCGATAGGTGTTGGCATTTTGCAAGGCTATGGCCAGACAGAAGCATCACCAGTGATTTCTCTTAATCCACCAAAGGATATCCGCATTTCCAGTGTTGGTAAGGCAGTGCCTGGGGTTGAGTTAAAAATTGATCCAGAAGGAGAGATTCTGGTTCGCGGCGACTTGATGATGCAAGGCTATTGGAACAATCCTGCAGCAACAGATGAGGCAATCCGTGACGGTTGGCTTCATACTGGCGATTTGGGGCATTTAAGTGATGATGGATTTTTAAGCATCACAGGCCGCAAAAAGGAAATTATTGTCAATTCTGGCGGTGATAATATTGCCCCTGCCAGGATTGAGGCGATGCTGACGATGCAAGGCAATATTGATCAAGCGATGATATCTGGGGATAAACGCCCTTGGCTGGCGGCTGTTGTCGTGCCATCCCAAGAGGTGCGAAAACTGCCAAGGCCAGAGCAGGAAAAGTTTATCAAGGTTGCCTTGGAGAAGGTTAATGAAAATCTGTCAATGCTGGAAAAGGTTCGGCGATTTGTGCTTGCTGATGAACCTTTTAGCATTGAAAACAGTGAAATGACCCCAACCCTGAAGATACGCAGGCATATCGTATTGGCGCGATATCAAGATGAACTAGATAAGCTTTATTCGCGCTAACATGGGCCGATGATCAGGATTTTGGTTAGGCTGGGATTATCTGTCCGTCCCAAGCAATGACACTTCCGCTGTGATAAGGCTCAACCCCATCAATCACACCTAGCAAGTGCCCTGCGGCCACGTTTGGGGGGAAAAGTGTGTGCCGAAGGCTGGATTGAAAAGGCGCGGATAAGCCGGTATCGGTGGTGCCGGGATGAAGCCCAATGATAACACTGTCAGGATTGTTACGTTTCATCTCAAGGGCAAACCCTTTGATCATCATATTCAGCGCTGCTTTTGCTGCTCTGTAACTGTGCCAGCCGCCCAGTTGATTATCGCTGATACTGCCAACCCTAGCAGAGATCGCGGCAAAGACTGTTTTGCTATTCTTGGCAAGGAGAGGCAAAGTATATTTCCCAATAAGCGCAGGGCCGATCGTGTTGACAAGAAAGGCTGTGCTCATGCCCTCATGGGTCAGCTGCTTCAGCGATTTCTCAGGATGGATCTGTTGATCTTGGTCATGCAACATTCCCGTAGCGACAATGACCAGATGCAACGGGTCTTGTTGGGCTAAGGCTTCGCCGATATGAGCTAAGCTGGCTTCATCGCGGAAATCAAACCGCCGTGTGGGATCAGGGTGCCTGCGTGAAAAGCTCTCAACCGTTTTCACCTTTGGATGGGCAGACAGGCGTTCCATTACCGCCTCGCCAATGCCGCCATTGGTGCCAAAAATGGCCACTCGCATAGCATCAGGCAAACTGTTCAACTGATCCATGCCTTTGATGATTTGGGTGACTTCACTCATGCTTATGATTTAGGGCGCAGCATAAAAATAACCAGCTATCTATCGGTCTATCCATGTCATTAGTTGATCTAAATCATCAGCATCTTCTGCCAATTTATCCCAGCGGATACGCAGAAACCTTGGGAAACGCATGGCAACGCCGGATTTATGGCGGCTAGATGTGCTAATGGCATCAAACGCCACTTCTGCCACTAGTGTTTTTGCCAACTCGCGCACAGGGCCAAAACGCTGAACTGTGTTTGCGCGAACAAAAGCATCAAGTTTTTTTAGCTCCTCATCTGTGAACCCGGAATAAGCTTTGCCAACCGGAACCAGTACCCTGCCATCATTGCTGTCCATCCATGCGGCAAAGGTATAATCAGAAAAAAACGAAGAGCGCTTTCCATGCCCACGTTGAGCATAAATCAGGACGACATCAGCTGTTAAGGGGTCACGTTTCCATTTGTACCACTTGCCTTTGACCCGACCTTGGGAATAGGTGCTGCCTTTGGCTTTGATCATTAACCCTTCGATCAGGCCGCCATCTCGGCATTGTTGCCGCCAATCATCAAGCTGTTGAGGTGAGGTAAAATCCAATTGAGGCGACAGATCCATCACATCAGAGTTTAGCGTGCCTATCGTTGCCTCAAGCCGATCTCGCCGCACTTCAATTGGCTCATGGCGAAGATCTGTTTTGCCATCAAAAAGAATATCATAAAGCCTCAGAAAGGCAGGTGTTTTCGCCAGCATGGCAGAGCTTGGTTTTTTCCGGTTAAGCCGTTGCTGAAGCATTTGAAATGGCGCGATGTTATCAGGCCGCCCAGCAAGCAATTCCCCATCCAGCGTGCCTTGCCATTGCATGTCTTTCACCAGTTCGGGAAAGCCAGAAGATATATCATCCCCAGAACGTGAAAAAAGGCGCACCCCATCATCACCTGATGCCAGTTGCACCCGGGCACCATCCCATTTCCATTCCACCATCCAATCGTCGGGTGAAATGGTATTAATATCACTGTCTTTTAGAGGATGTGCCAGCATGAGGGGGCGGAACACCGCTTTGCCCTCGGCATTGGGGCGAGGAGCATTATCATTTAGCCAGTCAAAAAGAGCATGATAAGGGGGTGATAACAGAGGCCAAATTTCTTCGATATCTTCAACAGGTTTATCATATGCCTTGGCCAATGCTAGGCGCACTAAGCGTGCCGATGCCCCAACCCTTAATCCCCCTGTGATCAATTTAAGCAGCCCCCAGCGTGTCGTGGCATCAGAGGTATCGAGCCAGTTTGCAATAAGGGTTTTTGTCGCCTCTCTTCCCGATTGATTTGCCGTAGTTGCTAAATCCTCAGCAATATCTGATAAGCGTGGTGGCTGAGAGTGAGCTGATTTTTCACTTATGGTCTCTTTAGGCCAGATCAGGGCTACGGTCTCTGCCATATCCCCTACAAAATCATAGGACAGGGCAAAAAGCTCAGCATCAACGCGGCTTTCTACCAGTTGACGGATCAATGCTGGTTTTGCCCTGTGGCTGTCAAACTCACCCACGAGCGCAGCCAGCCCCCAGCCTAGATCAGGCATAGGGGTTGTATGAAACCAATTGACCAGATGTTCAATCTTGGTGTTGCGCCCCGGGGCATAAAGCAGGTTTTCTAGCAAAGCAGCAAAGCGGATCATTCGGCATCATCCTCATAGCCAATCAGATGCAGCGCTTTGCCAGTGATGCCTTTCATCGCCAATGCCCTTATGAGAGCGTCTTCCCGGCCATGAGTTACCCAAACTTCTTTTGGGGATACCTCATCAATCGTGGCAAGCAAGTCCCCCCAATCGGCGTGATCTGATAATACAAGCGGAAGTTCAACACCGGATTGTTTTGCTCTCTGCCGCACCTGCATCCATCCAGAAGCCATAATGATCAAGGGGTCTGGCAGGCGTTTTGCCCATGGCCCTGATAATGCGGATGGCGGGGCAATAACAATTTGCCCGGCCAGATTGTCTTGTGGTTGCCCTTTTTTCCCTGCGGTGGCGGCTTGAAGGGAGCCTAAGGCGATGCCATGGTCTTGATAGAGTTGGCAAAGTTTGGTTAATGCCCCGTGAATATAAATTGGTGGTGTATATCCGGCCTGCCGCAACAGCGCTATCACGCGCTGAGCTTTACCAAGGGAATAGGCACCAATCACATGGGCGCGATGTGGAAAGAGGGTTAATGAGGCCAAAAGGCGATCAATTTCTGTCTTTGGATCAGGATGATGAAAAACAGGCAGGGCAAATGTAGCCTCAGTAATAAACACATCACATTTTACCGGCTCAAATGCCGCACAAGTGGGGTCGTTTTTGCGTTTATAATCCCCAGATACCACCACACGGCTTCCTTGGTGATCCAGAACAATCTGGGCACTGCCAAGCACATGACCTGCGGGTTTAAGGCAAACATCAATTTCGCCTATCCGCATGCGTTCATGATAAGGCAGTGGCGTTGTTTTTTCGGCAAATTGATCACCATAGCGTGCCGCCATGATGGCGAGCGTTTCTGGTGTGGCAATAACATGTTTATGCCCTGGCCTGGCATGATCTGCGTGACCATGGGTTACCACTACCGTGGTTGATGCTCGGGTAGCGTCAATATGGAAAACAGGCTCTCCATCCCTGCCAATGATACCAAGTCCGTGTTGAAGCGGCCTGATCCATTGGGAAGGATGGATCGCTGGCATCAGGATGCCTTAGGTGTGACCCCGAACAGCTTTTCCCATTCGGACGGTGTTAGATTGGCTAAATCTTCTCGCATTTCTGACCCTGCCAACATCCCTTTTTTCACCGCAGGACGCGCAATGATGTCTTTGCGCCAGCGCGCGACATTTGGATAGGCATTAATATCAACATTCTGACGTTCATAGGTGCGTGTCCATGGGAAAATTGCCATATCCGCGATGCTATAATCATCGGCAACAAAGGCACGGTCAGCAAGTCGGCGATCTAGCACACCATATAATCGGTTGGCTTCAGCGCTGTATCGATCCATAGCGTAGGGCAGTTTTTCTGGCGCATAGTAATTGAAATGATGCGCTTGCCCCAACATTGGGCCAAAGCCGCCCATCTGCCACATCAGCCATTCTATGGTTATGATCCGTTTGCGAGGGTCTGTTGATAAAAACTGACCAGTTTTTTCAGCCAGATAAAGCAAAATAGCACCAGATTCAAAGACTGTTTGCGGTTTGCCATCGGCGGTGTCATGATCAATGATAGCTGGCATCCGGTTATTAGGACTGAAGGCTAGAAATTCAGGCTTAAACTGATCACCTTTGCCGATATTTACGGACTTGATGTTGTAATCCAGGCCCATTTCCTCAAGCGCTATACTAATTTTATGACCATTTGGCGTAGGCCAGTAATAGAGTTCAATCATTTATGAAACTTCCTGTTTATTGTTGTTAGGACTTACCAAAAGTGGTTTTAGGCATACATCACGAATAGCAATAGAACTAATCATAGATATAAGGATGAGTGGGTATCAATTTCAACCCCGGCCCTTGCCGGAAAGATTTGCGAAGTGGTTTTCTGATCGCGGTTGGCAATTGCATCAGCATCAACAGGCGATGCTTGATGCGGCTGCGTGGCAAAACACCTGCCTTTTGCTTGCGCCGACGGGTGGCGGAAAAACCTTGGCTGGTTTTCTGCCAAGCTTGATTGCCCTTCATGATCATAATGATCAGGGGCTTCATACCCTTTATCTCTCTCCATTAAAGGCGCTGGCAACTGATATTGAACGCAATCTCATGTTGCCGATAACAGAAATGGATTTGCCTATCAGGGCGGAGGTGCGCACTGGTGATACCAGCCCTGCTGACCGGCAACGGCAAAAAGATCACCCACCCCAACTGCTGATGACAACGCCAGAATCTCTAGCTCTCATGCTGGCTTGGGATGAGGCTGGGTCAGTTTTTGGCACGCTTCAAACGGTAATCATTGATGAGCTTCATGCCTTTATTGGTACCAAGAGAGGCGATCAGCTTGCCTTAGCGTTAGCGCGCTTGCGCCGCTTTCAGCCGACCTTGCGTGTCGTTGGCCTATCAGCGACGGTTGCTGATCCTTTGCGGCTTTGCGGATGGTTAGACCCATCACCTGATCAAGTGCAGGTGATCCATGCTAACCCGGGCCCGAAATCAGAAATTACGCTTTATGATAAACCGGATGCGATCCCGTGGGCAGGCCATTCCGTTGTTTATGCTGTTAGTGATATTTATCAGATGATTTGCGAAAACAATAATACCTTGATCTTTGTTAATACCAGAGCGCAGGCAGAAATGTTGTTCCAGCACATCTGGCGCATCAATGATGACAATCTGGCTATTGGTCTTCATCATGGCTCATTATCGAAAGAGCAACGCCAACGCATAGAAGATCATATGGCAAGGGGCGCTTTGCGTGCGGTTATTGCCACCTCATCCCTTGATTTAGGCATCGACTGGGCTGATGTTGATCTGGTGATTCAAGTTGGGGCACCTAAGGGCACTTCGCGCCTGGTTCAGCGCATTGGCCGATCAGGCCATCGTTATGATCAGGTTAGCCGCGCAGTTCTTATTCCTAGCAACCGATTTGAGGTGCTGGAATGTCTTGCGGTCATGCATGATATTGATGCGGGGTTACTGGATGATGCGCCTGATCATGATGGGGGATTAGATGTCTTGGCGCAACATTTGGTTGGCCTTGCTATCCATGCCCCTTTTGATGCGGATGATATTTTTAATGAAGTCAGACAAGCATGGCCCTATCGGAATTTATCGCGTGAGGATTTTGACGATACGTTGGTGTTCTTAACCACAGGGGGCTATGCATTAAGAGCATATGAGAAGTTTCATAAGCTTAAACCTGGCAAAGATGGGCGTTACCGAATTGCCAGCCGTCAGGTAGCCTTACAATGGCGGCTGAATGCGGGAACGATAGTGGAAACACAGACCCTAAAAGTCGATTTGCGCGGTGTTGGCAGACTTGGTGAGATAGAGGAATATTTTATTAATGCCCTTACCCTCGGGGATAGTTTTATGTTTGCTGGCCGGATTTTACGGTTTCAGGGCATAAAGCGCGGCGGAAGTGTTGATGTTATCACGGCAAGTGATCCAGAACCAAAAGTCCCTGCTTATGCAGGAGGGCGTCTGCCCCTGACGAGCAATCTGGCTGATCGTATTCGCACCATGCTTGGGGATGATAAGATTTGGGCGGGGTTTCCTGGCAATTTGCAGCAATGGGTGGAAATGCAGCGCCGCAAGTCTATCGTGCCTGATGCTGACACCCTTTTGGTAGAAACCTTTCCGCGTGGCGGCCGATATTATCTAGTGATTTATGGGTTTGAGGGACGAAATGCCCATCAGACGCTGGGGATGCTTTTGACGCGGCGGATGGAACGTCATCAGCTAAAGCCCATTGGATTTGTTGCAACGGATTATGCGATTGCGATCTGGTCACTCAAACGGGTTGATGATCCTGATATGCTATTATCGCCAGATATTATGGGCGATGATTTAGAGGAATGGATGCTGGAAAGCACTATGCTAAAACGAGCGTTTCGGGTAGTGGCAACCATTGCCGGAGTTCTGGAAAAACGCTTGCCTGGGCTTAAGAAAACAGGCCGCCAGATGACGATTAATTCTGATCTGATTTATGATGTTTTGTTGCGCCATCAGCCAGACCATATTTTAATCAGGGCCACACGCCAAGAAGCGGCAAGAGGCTTGACGGATATTCGGCGATTATCAGACCTGCTGACGCGGTTTTCAGGTTTGTTAAATATCAAACATTTAACACGCGTATCCCCCCTTGCGCTGCCATTAATGCTTGAGGTTGGGCGCGAGGCTGTGACCTCAAGCGCAGTTGAAGACGCGTTGGCTGAACTTGAACAGGAGCTATTGTCCGAAGTCATGCAAGATGATAGCGATACCCAATCCCTGCAACCACATTTGTTGTTCTAACGATGACTGATAAGCACCAATTTTCTCGAGGCGGGGTAAGTTTTACAGCCTATGCTGATGGCTCGCTTTTGGTCAATCATGAACAATTGCTGGTGTTTTCAGATTTGCACCTAGAAAAGGGGAGGGCCATGGCTGGAACTGCGCCCCTGCCAGAAATGGATACAGACACAACGCTTAAAAATATGACGGCAGCGATTGAGCGTGATCACCCGGGGGCAGTCCTGTTTCTGGGCGATAGTTTTCATCGAAGCCAGATGGCAAACACTTTGCCAGATCGTCATCGCGATGCTCTTAATGCGGCGCTTGCTGGACGACAGGTGATCTGGATCACCGGAAACCATGATCCGGATTTACCAGATTTTTTGACGGGAAGCGCCAGAGAAGAACTTACCCTCGGCAAATTGGTCTTTCGTCATGAAGCAGGCCGCTTGCCGCGTGGCGGCATGGAGATATCAGGCCACTATCATCCTAAAATCCGATTGGTCACTCGAGCCAGACGCATCACTGGGCGGTGTTTTCTGGTAACAGAGCGGCGCATGATTATGCCAGCCTTTGGGGCTTACGCCGGTGGGTTATCAGTTCATGACCCTGTTTTGAAGCGATTTCATGATCCAGAAACAGAAATATTATTCTGTCATGCTTGTCGGATCTATCGTTACCCCTATTCTCAATTACAAGAGTAATATTGAGGAGTTAACAATGGCAGCGGTTCTTTGCTGGTTTCATCAGGATTTCAGGCTTGCGGATCATCCGGCCTTAACGGCGGCGATTGCGACTGGACACCCCGTCATCCCCCTTTATGTCTATGATCAAGACTCAGCTGGCGAATGGGCACCTGGCGGGGCAAGCCGCTGGTGGCTGGATCATTCTTTGCGTGCCCTTGATGCTGATCTGCAGCGCCTAGGCTCAAGGCTAGTGATCGCTAATGGACGGGCTGATGCTGTGATTTCTGAGATGGTAGCAAAGCATCACATCGTTTCTGTGTATTGTCATGATCATCATGAACCATGGGCGCGGGATCGTCAAAAAAGACTTCAGCATCAGTTGTCTGCCGCAGATGTAGATTTTCACAAGAGCGAAGGGGTTTTGTTATGGCCTCCGGGGTCTTCCCTTTCAAAAACAGGGGGAAGAATGCGGGTGTTCACGCCGTTTAAGAAAAATCTCTATGCCATGGGTCGGTATCGCGATATCTGTCCGCGCCCCGAAGCTGTGCCCGCCCCTATGAGTTGGCCTGAGAGTTTAACAGTGGATGAATTAGGGCTAATTGATCACCGTATTGGTTGGCACAAGACCCTTGAGCCGCATTGGCAACCGGGTGAGGCTGATGCCATGGTAATGTTGGATGATTTCTTGGATGAGCATCTTGATGACTATAAAACCTTGCGTGATTTTCCATCATTAAAGGCGACTTCACGGCTGTCGCCATATCTGCATTTTGGTGAAATATCGCCCCTACAGATACTCGATGCCGTAGAACGGCGCTGTGTTCTGGAATCCAATAAAGGGGCAGAGCATTTCATCTCAGAAGTCGTATGGCGCGAGTTTTCATATGAATTGCTGGATCAGTTGCCTGATATGCCTCAGGTGCCCTTGCGTGAAAACTTTGCTGCTTTTCCATGGATTGATAATTATGATGACTTGCTTTCAGCATGGCAGAAAGGCCAAACAGGATATCCCTTGGTGGATGCTGGCATGCGTGAGCTTTACGCCACAGGATGGATGCATAACCGTATCCGTATGGTAACAGCTTCCTTTCTGACTAAGCATCTGATGATCCCATGGCAAGAAGGGGAAGCATGGTTTTTTGATACGCTGGTAGATGCTGATTTGGCATCTAATAGCGCAGGCTGGCAATGGGTGGCAGGTTGCGGCGCTGATGCGTCCCCTTATTTCCGCATCTTTAATCCGATCACACAAGGCAATAAGTTTGATGCTGGTGCCTATGTCCGGCATTGGGTTCCAGAACTTTCCGGGCTAAGTGATGATATGCTATTTGACCCCAGTTCCGCCCCACCTGCGTTGCTTGCTGCCGCGGGGGTAAAGCTTGGAGAAAATTACCCTTGGCGACTTGTTGATCATCCTATTGCCAGGCAAAGGGCGCTTGATGCTTATGAGCAAATTAAACAAGTCGTCTGACATTGATATCATGATGAATGATCTATCTTAAGTAGGCGAAGGGAATAAGAATAGAATGAGAATTGCAATCATCGGGACGGGTATATCCGGTCTTTCCTCAGCGCTTCTTCTTGATAGATATGTTGATATTGATGTCTATGAAAAAGCAACCCGTATCGGCGGTCATAGCAACACTGTTGATGTTGAAACCTCTGTTGGGACAATACCGGTTGATACGGGCTTTATTGTCTTTAATCCAAAACGGTATCCCAATTTGGTGGGAATGCTGGATTATCTTAATGTTGCCACCGAAGAAAGCGATATGTCATTCGCCCTGTCTCTTAACGGCGGCAAAATGGAATATGAAGGCTCACTCCCTGGACTTTTAGGGCAGCCATCAAATCTGTTGTCGCCATCTTATTGGCGCATGATCACCCATCTGATCAAATTTTATCGCTCAGGTATGGCGGCGGTTCATGCTGGCAAAGAGGACGAAACCTTAGGCGAGTTTATCTCTCGCATGGGCTATGCCAAAGCGTTTGTTGATCATCATCTTTTGCCACTTGGGGCAGCGATTTGGTCATGCCCGGCAGAGGCGATGTTACGCTTTCCCGCACGATCATTTATGGCTTTTATGGAAAACCACCAGTTAATGGATTTTACTGGTCGGCCACGTTGGCGAACAGTGAGTGGTGGGTCACGCCAATATGTTCAGCAAATCATCAGCCGCTTGAAAAAGCCTATTAGAAACCAAACGCATATTAAGGGGTTGCGGCGGGTTAATGGCGGGGTCATGCTGTCAGTTGCAGGCCAAGGTGAGATTTGGTATGACAGGGTGATTATGGCGGCTCATGCTGACCAATCGCTAGGTCTGATCCATGATGCATCACCGCAAGAAAAAGATATTTTGGGCGCATTTGATTTTCAGCCAAATATTGCCGTGCTTCATAGTGATCCCCGGCATATGCCGCGCCGCCGCCGCTTATGGGCATCTTGGAATTATCAGACGTCGGGTCAGCCTGATCCCCATCAGGACAACCAATTGCAGGTAACATATTGGATGAACAGATTGCAGAACATCAGAACAGATCAGCCGCTATTTGTGACTCTAAATCCTGTAGAATCTGTAGCAGAAGATCAATTCCACGCCCAGTTTTCCTATGATCATCCCGTGTTTGATCAAAAGGCCCTAGCAGCGCAATCGCGCCTTCATCAGATCCAAGGCCAGAACGGGCTTTATTTCTGTGGGGCATGGACTGGCTATGGTTTTCATGAAGATGGGCTGGTTTCAGCTGTGCGGACAACGCGTGCGCTTGGCTATGATGTGCCGTGGTTTAGCCCAACCAGAGCTGATTTCACTGACAGAGATTTGGACCGTCTCAAAGAGGTGCCAGCCCAATGACAGCGGCCGTCAAGCTGTTACCCTCATGGATTTCCCATATGCGTTATGGCAAGCCATCTCATTTCCTAAAACGCAGAGGGTTGTCGATTTGGATTGATTTAGACCGGCTTGACGAAGCCAATAAGCAAAGCCGTCTTTTTTCAGTTGGGCGTTTTAACCTCTTGTCGTTTCATGAAAAGGATTATGGCGCCAATTTTCACAATGGCCGATTTGTCATGCCCCTTAATGCCTATGTTCGCGCATTAGCGGCAGATGTCTTGCCCGAGACACCAATATCAGGAATTCGAATGCTAACCTTTCCGCGCATCTGTGGTGCGGCATTTAATCCGCTATCGGTTTATGAGGCCAGTGACGCCAATGATAAGGTGGTTATGACCGTCTATGAAGTCAGTAATACCTTTGGTCAGAAACACAGTTATGTTGCTACTCATGATGGCAATGTTCACCCTGTTCATCAGGTGGAAAAACGCTTTTATGTATCCCCCTTTTTCCCCGTAAAAGGAGAATACCAGTTGTTAACGAGGTGTCATGATCAAGATATGAAGGTCATGATAGGTTACAAAATTGATGGTAAGCCAGCCTTGCTGGCGACATTGCGCGGGGCATTAACGCCAATGACCAGTGGCAATATCATGAAATGCCTATTGGCAACGGCGCAGTGGCCTATGCGCCCCTTGTTTTCCATTCATATCGAAGCCTTGAAACTTTATTTCAAGCGTGCCAAGTTTCACTCAAGACCAGAGGCGCCAGAGACCTTATGGTCAAAAACACGACAAAGAATCCGTCAAGAGTTTCGGTAGTGTTAAGACAGATTTCGTTATTTCAAATGGTGATATATTATATTTATATAATTTACGGACGACTAATATGATAACAAAGATAAGAAATCACCTTTTCCTAGCGTTATGCCGCCGGCTTCGTGCCGGGTCTCTTAAGCTTGTGATGCCAGACGGCAGTGGTCATCATTTCAAAGGGGCATTGCCTGGCCCTGATGCTGAACTGGTTTTGCATGACCACCGCGCGATTGGCATGATTTTGCGTCATGCGCAGATGGGGTTCTGTGAGGCCTTCATGCTGGAATATCTGTCTAGTCCCGATATTGTTCAGGTGATTGAACTGGCTAGCCTTCAGCAGGATGTGATTGAAAAAGGCTCAGGGTTTAGCTGGATGCGTAAAGTCATGCTCAAAGTACAGCATCGCAGGAACAGAAACAGCCGCGAGGGATCACGGCGGAATATCGCCCATCACTATGATCTTGGTAACGCTTTTTATAGCAAATGGCTTGATCCTTCCATGACCTATTCATCAGCACTTTTTAACAACGTTAGTGATGATCTTGAAACAGCCCAACGCAACAAATATGCGCGCGTTGCCGCCTTGGCAGATATTCAGACAGGAAGCCGTGTCCTTGAAATTGGATGTGGTTGGGGTGGTTTTGCGGAATACGCCGCCAAAGAACATGGCGCAGAAGTGACCGCCATTACCATTTCAAAAGAACAATATGATTACGCCAAACACCGCATCTCTGCCGCTGGGCTTTCCAATCAGGTTGACATTCAGCTCTTAGATTATCGCGATCTTGATGGGCGTTATGACAGTGTGGTTTCCATTGAAATGATCGAAGCCGTTGGTGAAGAATATTGGCCATCTTATTTTGATCAAGTTGCTCATTGCCTTAAATCTGGTGGCAAGGCAGTGATCCAGATGATCACCATGAATGACCAATCGTATGATTATTATCGGTCTGGCCCTGATTTTATTCAACGCTATATTTTCCCGGGTGGAATGTTACCAGCGATGAAAGTCTTAACCCCTACCATCGAAAACGCGGGCCTTCACCTGATGCAGGCAGAAGGTTTTGGCATGGATTATGCGCGGACACTAGAGATGTGGCGGCAACGGTTTCTGCATGCTTGGCCGCGTCTATTCGAAATGGGGTTTGATCAGCATTTCAAAAAGATGTGGGAACTATATCTCGCCTATTGTGAAGGCGGATTTCGCACCAATTATATCGACGTCAAACATATTGTTTTGGGCGCAAAATGATAACTTCTTATCCTGCAAAGGACAAATTCAGTGCATATTTTAATGGCCGGTTTCAGGCGAAAGGTGTTTTCCTTGACCGCAAAGGGGTGATCCGCCGCCGTTTTGATGTTGCGATTACCGCGACCCCATCTGCTGATGGATTTGTTCTGGATGAAGATTTTCTTTATGACGATGGCGAAGTGGAACAACGGCAATGGGTTGTCACCCGACTAGCTGATGGCCAATACCAAGGCAAGGCTGATGGTGTGATTGGCGTTGCAAAAGGACGGGTTGAGGATAACGCATTATTTTGGCAATACCGTTTTGCCCTGCCCGTCGGCAAAAGAAAAATAGCCATTCGGTTTGATGATGTCATGATATTGCAACCTGACGGTGTTCTGATCAATCGGGCAAGATTAACAAAATGGGGCATTTGGGTTGGTGATGTTTTAATCAGTTTTCACGCGTTGCCCTGAAACTTCCCTTAACACCCGATAAATCCGCTTAACTTAACCGAAACAGCCCAAGGATGCGGCGCGTGATCCAGCCGATATAGGGTAGGTCGGATAACAACTGGCTAGCGCTATCCCAATGGTCAATATGCTTAATAATTTGCCCTTTGGCGTTAACATGAACCTCAGACATACCTATTAGGGAAAACGCCTTGCCGCGCTTGCCTTTAAAGCGTCCGGTCATCTGCCATCTCAGATATCCTGCCTTATCCCCAATGGCTAAGTCAGTTACAACAAAACGTGGCTCATCACAGGTGGCGAACATATGGGCAAAGATGCGGCGAAACTGATCGCGTCCTGTAACGTGGTTAAAAGGATCGCTAAAAATCACATTCTCAGCAACCAATTGCGTCAGATGATCCAACGTATCAGGGGTTAATTCTTCAAAGGCTTTGCGATACTGCTCTAGGGGTTTTGATATTGTCATTGCCGATATCCTGTCATTCGGCCTGTCAGCCAGAAATACCATCGATAGGGCATGAGGCGAAGGAGTTTCATCATCAATTGAAAGCGGAAAGGAAAGCTGATCAAAAACCGCTGGCTTTGCATCCCTTTGATAAGGGCTTTTGCCGCGTCTTGCGCGGTCATAAGCATCGGCATCGCAAAGGTGTTTTTTGCGGTAGCCTCTGTTTTCACAAAACCGGGGCAGGCAACCTGCATTTTGATGCCTTTTTGATGGCAAAAAAACCGCAGCGATTCTGCAAGTGCAATACTTGCGGCTTTGGTAGGAGCATATGAGGCGGCAAGCGGAAGCCCTCGCCATCCGGCCACTGATGCCATAATCACAATATGCCCGTGATGCCGCTGTTCCATCCCTGGCAAAAGCGCTGCTAGGGCATGGACCTGACCCATATAATTAATATCCATCTGTTGACGAAAAATGGCCGGATCAATATTTAAATCAACTTGCTGTTCATAGACTCCAGCGTTGAGAATTGCCTGATCCACAGGGCCAAAGCGCGTCTCTGCTGTTTTGACTGCGGATGCCATGGCCTCTGCATCGGTAATATCCGCAGAAATACCAAGGAAATCAGGCCAGTGTTTTTCCATCTCTTTAAGAAGATGCCGTCGCCGAGCGACGCCAGAAACCTTATGCCCAGCCGTAAGCAAAGCCTCAGCCAACGCACGACCAATGCCAGAAGAAACGCCAGTGATAAAAACATGAACAGATAGTGACGGATTTATGGTTGTCATGACAACTGATATATACCATAGATATGGATATTCCAGATGGTATAGTTGCATGTTAATCAAATATCTGAGTTTGGTGGTATGCATAGACTTGAGGAATAAGATGCTGTGCCCAGCGCATCATCATTTTTAAGATTTTTCAACGCAAGGCATGTTATGTCTGTTTAAACCTTTAATTGTCCTGTTTGTTAAGGAGCGATCCATGAAAATGACCACAGAAGAAGCCTTTGTAAAAGTTCTGCAAATGCACGGAATTGAACACGCTTTTGGTATTATCGGTTCTGCCTTTATGCCGATTTCTGATTTGTTTCCAAAGGCTGGTATCACTTTCTGGGATGTTGCGCATGAAAGCAATGGCGGCATCATGGCCGATGGTTACACCCGTGCGACTGGCAAAATGTCGATGTGTATTGCCCAAAATGGTCCCGGTATCACCAATTTCGTCACTGCGATTAAGACAGCCTATTGGAATCATACGCCGCTATTGCTGGTGACACCGCAAGCCGCCAATAAAACCATTGGACAGGGTGGCTTTCAAGAAGTTGAACAGATGGCGTTGTTCAAAGATATGGTTTGCTATCAGGAAGAAGTCCGTGATGCTTCCCGCGTGGCAGAAGTGCTGAACCGGGTCATTGAAAAAGCCCATCGTTCTAGCGCTCCGGCACAAATCAACATGCCGAGAGATTACTGGACACAGGTGATTGATATTGACTTACCCCCAATCGTGCGTTTTGAACGCCCATCAGGTGGGGATGAAGCTATTGCTAAGGCTGCTGAACTTCTTTCCAGCGCCGCTTTCCCGGTGATCTTGTCAGGCGCTGGGGTAGTCATTGGCGGGGCTATCGCTGAAACCGTAAAGCTAGCGGAACATCTGGACGCTCCTGTGGCATCTGGATACCAGCATAATGACAGTTTCCCTGGCAATCATGAGTTGGGGGTTGGGCCTCTTGGTTATAACGGGTCACGCGCGGCGATGGAATTGATTGCTAAGGCTGATGTTGTTTTGGCTTTGGGCACACGGCTAAATCCGTTTTCAACTTTGCCAGGTTATGGCATCGATTATTGGCCGAAAGATGCCAAGATCATCCAGGTTGATATCAACCCTGATCGCATTGGTCTGACCAAAAAGGTATCGGTGGGGATTTGCGGTGATGCAAAAATCGTAGCAAAAAAGCTGCTTAATGCCTTGTCAAGTCAGGCTGGGGATAACGGCCGTGCAGAACGTAAGGCCGCTATCCATATGGCCAAATCCTCTTGGCTTCAAACCCTTAGCTCACTTGATCATGAAGATGATGATCCGGGGACAAGTTGGAACGCTGATGCGCGTAAGACCGAACCTGAGCGGATGTCACCACGCATGGCATGGAGAGCTATTCAGGCAGGATTGCCGCGTGAGGCAATCATTTCCTCAGACATTGGTAACAACTGTGCCATTGGTAATGCCTATCCTAGCTTTGATGAAGGCAGAAAATATCTTGCTCCGGGGCTGTTTGGGCCTTGCGGTTATGGGTTCCCTGCGGTGCTGGGCGCAAAAATTGGTTGTCCGGATGTTCCTGTTGTTGGCTTTGCTGGTGATGGTGCGTTTGGTATCTCAATGAACGAAATGACAGCCTGTGGACGTGATGATTGGCCTGCTATTACCATGGTGATCTTCCGCAATTATCAATGGGGTGCTGAAAAGCGGAATACAACCCTTTGGTATGATAACAATTTCGTTGGAACGGAACTTGATCCGCATTTGAGCTATGCCAAAGTGGCAGAGGGTTGCGGCCTCAAAGGCGTAAGTGTCACCACGATGGAAGAATTGACTGAGGCTTTGAAAACCGCAGTTGATGAGCAAATGTCTTCTAAAACCACCACCTTTATTGAGGTTATTCTCAATCAAGAATTGGGCGAACCTTTCCGCCGTGATGCAATGAAAAAACCAGTTGCGGTAGCAGGGATTGACCCAGCAGATATGCGGCCTCAGCAAACTGCATGACGGATCGGTTGACGATAAGACGGCCAGATGACTGGCATCTGCATTTAAGGGACGGGGCGATGCTATCAGCGGTTGCCCCGCATACCGCCAGAGATTTTGGTCGTGCTCTTATTATGCCAAATTTGGTGCCGCCCGTCACGGATATGACGGCGGCTCTGGCTTATCGTCAACGGATACAGAACGCAACCAAGGGGTTTGATTTTACCCCTTACATGGCGCTTTACCTTACTGAGGATACTTCGCCAGAGACTATTCGCGCCGCGGCCGCCGATGATGCGGTGATTGCGGTTAAGCTTTATCCAGCTGGTGCGACAACTAATTCTGCTTCAGGGGTTCGCCACATTGATAGCGTGATGCCAGCGCTTGAGGCTATGGCAGAAACCGGATTACCATTGGCCATACACGGCGAAGTCACCACAGATTCAGTTGATATTTTTGACCGGGAAAAGCATTTCATTGATGAAGTGCTAGATCCGCTACGTCAACGCCTGCCCCAACTAAGGGTGGTGATGGAACATATTACCACCGAAGACGCTGCACATTATGTATCCAGTTCAGATACCGGACTTGCTGCTACTATCACAGTGCATCATCTTATGATTACCCGAAATCATATTTTAGCAGGTGGGATCAGGCCGCATTATTATTGTTTGCCTGTGGCTAAGCGTAGTCGTCACCGCGATGCTCTTATTGCCGCAGCAGTATCAGGTGATCCGCGTTATTTCATGGGAACAGACAGTGCTCCTCATACGGATCACGCAAAATTAAGCCCTTGCGGCTGTGCTGGGATGTTTACCGCACCTGTGGCGATGGCGTGTCTGGCAGAGGTCTTTTCTGGCCAAGGCCATCTGGACCGACTTGAAGGTTTTGCCAGTGTGTTTGGGGCAAATTTTTATGGCTTTTCACCAAGCGAGCAAACGATTACCCTAAGGCGACATGATACCCCGGTGCCTGTAACACCAATCATTGAGGCTGATGGTGATCAAGTGACGGTTTTTGATCCGATGACTCCGGTGCATTGGTCGGTTGAAGTTGAGGCCGAGAAGAAAGCCTAGATGTAAGGATAATGCCTATGTTTGCTAATAGTTTCCCTGACAAATCATTTATTGCCAAACAGACGGCGAGTATGTTGCTAGAAATTGAGGCGGTGCATCTTAGACCGGATGAACCTTTTACCCTGACCTCTGGGGCAAAAAGCCCTGTTTATATTGATTGCCGTAAACTAATTTCCTTTCCGCGTATCCGTTCAGCGCTAATGGATTTTGGCTGTGCTACGGTGATGCGTGATGCGGGATTTGAGGCTTTTGATTCCGTTGCTGGCGGTGAGACTGCTGGTATTCCTTTTGCGGCGTGGTTTGCTGAACGGCTGGGTTTGCCCATGCAATATGTGCGAAAAAAACCAAAAGGGTTTGGTCGTGACGCCCGTATCGAAGGGCTTCTTAACCCTGGTGACCAGGTGTTGCTAGTCGAAGATTTGGCCACAGATGGCGGCAGTAAAGTGAGTTTTATTGATGCCATTCGGGAAGCTGAAGCCAAAATTGAACATTGTTTTGTGATTTTCTTTTATGACATTTTTCCTGTCGCAAGACAGATCATGGCTGATGCAGGTGTAACCTTGCATTACTTGACCACTTGGCGTGATGTGTTGGCGGTTGCGGCTGAACAAGGCCGTTTAACCAAGGCACAAATCACCACAATTGAAGCGTTTTTGAATGATCCAGCGGCATGGTCAGCTAAACACGGCGGAAAAGAATAACTAAAGCGCTGTTCCTTTTAGGGCTTTTTTAATTTCTGGGATAAGTTTGACAGCATCCGGGCTGTAAGGATGGATGGTTAACACTTCCTCATAGATCAGAAGCGCAGTCGGCAAATCGCCTTCATAAAGTTTGATCATGCCAAGTCCCGATAAAGCCCCAAAATGTTTGGGCTCACGTGATAAAACCTCAGCGATATCAGCTTCAGATCCTTGCCAATTCTGGCGCATAAACCGAACCGTAGCGCGCTTATTCCATGCTTCGGCATAATCAGGATCATCGGTGATGATCTTGGTAAAAATTTCTTCAGCTAATGGCAAATGGCCAATTTGCATAAAATAAGTACCGCGTTCCATCATTTCGTTAATGGCAGTATCGCCGCTGGTACTCATCCAACGGTTCCAAATCTGGCTGGTCACCAGATCAGCGGTATTTGAATCAGGGGCATTTTCCAATTGGTTAAAGAGCTGTTGCAGCTCCTGATCATTCTGACTGGAAATACCCTCAGCCTTAGCAGGTGTTGCGGCTACTATAAAAACAATAGCCAAAAGGGCAAATGCCGCTATCAATCGCTGAGTATAAAAAACAAAATTTCTGTCCATCATGATTTAATTTTAGGCCAAAGTTGCCTTTGGGCAAGAGGAAATTATCAGCTTTTCCTCTGCTGTGATCTTGCGATGTGCGTTTGTCCTTGTCATAGTGGTGATCTATGGACAAGCATTATCAATCCAACACCCCAAAGGATTAGGCATGAGTAATGGTGCACTTGATGGTATTCGTGTTCTTGATTTAACAAGAATTCTAGCAGGGCCAAGCGCAACCCAGATGCTTGGTGATATGGGGGCAGACGTGATTAAGGTGGAACGCCCTCATGGGGGGGATGACACTCGCAGTTGGGGCCCACCTTATGTAAAAGATGAACAAGGAGAAGATTCCACCGAAAGTGGGTATTACCTTTGTGCTAACCGAAATAAGCGTTCGGTCGCTATTGATTTCACCACTGATAAAGGCGCTGATACCGTCAAAAAACTTGCGGCCAAGGCTGATATTTTTATTGAAAACTTTAAGGTCGGGGGCTTGGCAAAATATGGCCTTGATTACGACAGCTTACGCAAAATTAATCCAAGCCTAATTTATTGTTCAATTACAGGTTTTGGTCAGACAGGCCCAAACGCTAAACGTGCTGGATATGACGCTATGATACAAGGCTATTCTGGCATTATGTCGCTAACAGGACCGCCAGAGGGTGAGCCCTATAAGGTTGGCGTGGCGATTGTGGATGTGATGTGCGGAATGCACGCCACCACAGGAATATTAGCAGCATTGCATCACCGTCATGCCACAGGCAAAGGTCAGCATATTGATGTTGCGCTAGCCGATAGCCAGGTGTCATGGCTGGTTAATCAAGGGGCAAATTACTTGCTTAATGGCAAAGTGCCATCACGCTTTGGCAATGCACATCCCAATATTGTGCCCTATCAGGTGTTTCCGACAAGGGATGGGCATATTATCGTATCAGTTGGAAATGATGAGCAATTTCGCCGTTTTGTTACGATCCTTGGCTGTTCAGAACTGGCCGAAGATGAACGGTTTTCAAAAAACCCTGGGCGGGTAAAGCATCGCGAGATCCTGATCCCATTGTTAGAAAACGCTGTGGCAGGGTTTAGCAAAGCTGAATTGCTGGCAGAAATGGAACGTGAAAGCGTACCTAGCGGGCCTGTAAATACCCTTGATGAAGTCTTTGCCTCCGACCAAGTTGCTGCTCGTGATATGATTGTTCGGATGCCTTATGATTTGGCGCAAGATGGTGAGGTTCGCTTAATCGGCAATCCGATCAAGTTTTCAGAAACCCCTGTGACATATCGCCAGGCACCGCCACTTTGTGGTGAACATACCGATGCGGTGATGCGTGATTGGTTGGGTGAGGACGTTTAGCGTAAGACCTCTAGATGTGCTGCTGCCGAATCCCTTAATCCGTCTAGATCATAACCGCCCTCAAGGATGGAAACGATCCGCCCATGGGCTAGGTCTTCGGCCTGATTTCGAATCATTCGGGTGATATTGGCAAAATCTTCAGCTTCCATGTTCAGCCCCCCTAGGGGATCAAGGCGATGAGCATCAAACCCAGCAGAAATAATGATTAATTCAGGGGCCATGGCGGCAACTTTCGGCAGTAAGTAATCTTGCCAGATGCGGGTAATGGTGTCGCCATCTGTTCCGGCTGCAATAGGGGCATTGAAAATATTGCCAACCCCGGTTTCATCCTTTGCCCCAGTGCCTGGATAAAGTGGCATTTGATGGCTTGATGCGAAAATCGTATGGCTATCTGACCAGAACGCTGCTTGGGTGCCGTTGCCGTGATGCACATCAAAATCTACTACTGCCACCCGATCCAAACCATGGATGGCGATAGCATATTTCGCCGCGATCGCAGCATTAGAAAAAAGGCAGAAACCCATAGCTTGTGCAGGTTCAGCATGATGTCCTGGGGGGCGTGAGGCAACAAAAACGCGGCCAGCCTCACCAGTGAGGACTTGCCGTGTGGCTTCAACGGCGCCGCCAGCGCCTGCTAGTGCCGCCGCTAGACTGTGCGGAGACATCACGGTGTCTCCATCAAGATTAACCAAGCCTTCTTCAGGGGCGGATTGAAAAATAGCATCAACATAGGAAGATTCATGAACAAGCCGCAGGTGATCAGGATCAGCCGCAGGGGGTTCGCCCTGGTCGCAGTCTGAAAACTGACTTTCAAGCATGGCATTAATAGTGCGAATACGGTCAGGGCGTTCTGGGTGACCAATCGGGACGATATGATCAGCAAAACAGGGATGGCGCAGGATTTTCAAATCGGTCATGTTGTCTCTTTCCTCAATGCGTTTTTATGCTATCGTGATTGAAACCAAAGGATCAAGTAGAATGACAGAAATAGTTCGAAGCCATATTGGCGGTACGCTAGTTGAAAGTGATGGCAGTTTTATTGATAAGCATTACCCAGCAACAGGTGAGGTGATTGCCAAAGTTGAGATTGCCAATGATGTCATGCTGGATGAGGCTGTAGCCAAAGCAAGCGAAGCGCAACGCGAATGGGCCAAAACCTCTGTCCAGGAAAGAGGCCAAATCCTCATTAGGGCAGCTCATGCCCTGCGTGAAGCGAATGCTGAATTGTCACGACTTGAAGTTATGGATGTTGGTAAAGTGTATTCTGAGGCTGCTAGTGCGGATGTGCCATCGGGGCCTGATGCGCTGGAGTTTTTTGGCGCCGCCATTATGACTTATACGGGGGTTCAGCACCAATGGCCGGGTGCGGTGGGGTATTCTCGCCGGGTACCGATTGGGGTGTGCGCTGGCATTGGGGCATGGAATTATCCAGCTCAGATTGCTTTGTGGAAATCCGCCCCAGCCCTAGCCATGGGCAATGCCTTCATTTTGAAACCTAGTGAAATGACCCCACTGGTTTCCATGCGTATTGTCGCCATTATGGAAGAGGCAGGCTTGCCAAAGGGCTTGATGAATATCATCAATGGTGATTACCGCATTGGCAGTGCAATTTGTCAGCATCCCGGGATTGCAAAGGTTTCTTTGACGGGTGGGGTTGATACTGGCAAGCTGATCATGAAGCAATCTGCCGATAGCCTAAAGCGTGTAACCCTTGAGCTTGGGGGCAAAGCACCGCTGATTATTTGTGATGATGCGGACCTCAATAAAGCGGCTGATATCGCCATGTCTGCCAATTTTTATACCGCAGGGGAAGTATGTTCAAACGCAACACGGGTTTTTGTCCATCGGTCCGTCGCTGACGAGTTGATTGCCATGATGGTGGATCGCACCTCGCGGCTAAAAGTGGGTGATCCCATGGCTGATGATGTAGATATCGGTGCAGTGATTTCTGAAAAGCATCTGCAGAAAATCACGGGCATGATCGCAAAAGGTATTGATGAGGGCGCATCCCTTGCCGTTGGCGGTAACCGCGTTCATCCACAAGGCTTTGAAGGTGGCTATTTCATTGAACCTACAATCCTCACCTCATGTCAGGATGATATGACGGTGGTAAGGGATGAAATCTTTGGTCCAGTGATGAGCGTTCTGATCTTTGACGATGATGATGAAGCCATCCGCCGTGCCAATGCCACCCATTATGGGCTTGGGGCAGGGCTGATCACCCGAGATTTAGCACGGGCGCACCGCATGGGTGATCAACTTGAGGCGGGAAATGTCTGGATCAATACCTATAACATAATTCCCCCTGACTTGCCTTTTGGCGGGGTAAAGCAATCCGGATTTGGGAGAGAATCTTCGCTATTTGCCTTTGAGGCCTATAGCGATGTCAAAGCAACTTATATTGCGATAGATGAGTGAGGAAAACATGAAGAACGATCCTTTTTTTGAACCAGTTTCAGGGGCTATTCTGCCACGCTTTGCAGGGGTGCCTAGTTTTATGCGTCTTCCAGTGGTTGATGCAGGGCATGCGCGTCTGGATGATGTTGATATCGGCCTCATTGGCGTACCATGGGATGGCGGCACAACGAACCGTCCTGGGGCGCGTCACGGCCCACGCCAATTGCGCGACCTTTCCACCATGATCAGAGCCACCCATCCGGTGTCTTTTATCTCTCCTTTTAAGCTGGTGAATTGTGCTGATCTTGGGGACTGCCCCATTAATCCGGCGGATTTAGATGACACCATGACGCGTGTTACTAGTTTCTATGCTGATGTGAAATCACGCGGCATTGTGCCAATGACAGCAGGGGGCGATCATCTGGTCTCATTGCCTGTGTTGCGTGGGCTTGCTAGTGATGGGCCTGTTGGGATGATCCATTTTGATGCACATACGGATCTGTTTGATACTTATTTTGATGGGTTTCGTTATACTCATGGCACCCCATTCCGTCGAGCAATCGAAGAAGGTCTGTTAGACCCTAAGCGTGTGGTTCAAATCGGAATACGCGGCACCATGTATGATGGTGAAGATATTGAATGGGGCCGCGCTAATGGCGTGACAATCATCACAATGGATGAGTTTGCGGACCGCAGTATTGCTGATGTGATGGCTGAGGCGCGTGGTATTGTTGGTGATCAATCCACCTATGTTAGCTTTGACATTGATTGCATTGATCCTGCCTTTGCCCCGGGAACAGGGACACCAGAAATTGGTGGTTTTACCACCCGTGAGGCTCAACTTTTGGTGCGTCAGTTAAAAGGTCTTAATTTGATTGGTGCAGATATGGTTGAGGTATCTCCTCCCTTTGATAATAGCGGCAACACGGCTTGGGTAGGTGTTTCGATGATGTTTGAATTGCTGTGTATGCTGGCGGTAGCGGTGGATCAACGCAGCTGATGACGGCATGACAGAAACAGATGTAACCCCTTCGGATATCAACACCAAAGCAACCCGTCATGTTCGTGCTTGCCTAACAGCAGCTGGACTTGACGGGCAAATTATGACCTTAACCGAAACCTCACGCAGTGCTGAAGAGGCGGCGGCGGCGATTGGTGTCCCCGTAGGGGCAATTGTGAAAACCCTAGTCTTCACGATAACAGAACATGACACAGGTAAGATTTGGCCTGTTGCAGCCTTAGTCAGTGGCGACCGCCAATGCCATATGAAAGCCTTGCCAGACTTGGCCGCGATTGATGGCAAGCCTGGACGCCCTGACGCGGCAACGGTTAAGAAAATTACCGGCTATTCCATTGGGGCGGTATCCCCCATCGGCCTTGATGAGGATATTACAATCCTAATTGACAGCGCATTATGCCGG
This sequence comes from Pseudomonadota bacterium, assembly GCA_027593125.1. Taxonomy (GTDB): domain Bacteria; phylum Pseudomonadota; class Alphaproteobacteria; order Puniceispirillales; family UBA1172; genus UBA12202. The sequence goes on from JAQCJL010000002.1 coordinate 29,372, forward strand.
TTTGACCGGGTATGGGCATCAGCAGGCCATACGCACTTGGTTGTAGGGCTAAGCTTTCAGGAACTCACCTTATTGACATCAGGGCGAGTTACCCCAGATTTGGCGCATTAATAGCCGATGGATTAGCTTATCTTTGGGCCTGCCTCGACCAAGGCCTTACCAGCAGAGGTATTGGTGAACTTAACAAAATTATCAATGAAAAGCCCTGCCAAATGGTTGGCCTTAGCCGACCAATCTTCTTGTTTATCATAGCTGTTGCGCGGATCAAGAATTGCGGTATCTACCCCCGGGATATGTTGAGGAACAGCAAGATTAAAGATGGGTAAGGTAATCGTTGGCTCATCATCCAACGCACCTTCTAGCACAGCCTTAATGATAGCACGGGTATCGCGAAGCGAAATCCGCTCTGATCGGCCATTCCACCCGGTATTAATCAGATATGCCCGGGCGCCAGCGTCATGCATGCGTTTGTTCAATACTTCGGCATAAACCGTAGGGTGCAGGCTCAAGAAAGCGGCACCAAAGCATGCAGAAAAGGTCGGAATGGATTCATTAATGCCGCGTTCGGTTCCTGCCATTTTGGCGGTAAAACCAGATAGAAAATGATATTGCATCTGGGCATTGCTAAGCACGCTAACCGGCGGAAATACCCCTGACGCATCAGCGGTCAAAAAAATCACTCGCTTGGGGTGACCGCCTTTTGATACTGGCTTAACCCGATTATCAATATGCTCAATTGGGTAAGACACCCGACCATTTGACGTCAGGCTATCATCATCAAAATCAATTTTGCCATCATCAGTGACCATGACATTTTCTAGTAAAGCATCGCGTTTAACCGCGGCATAGATATCCGGCTCTTTTTCAGGATCAAGGTTGATGGTCTTAGCATAACAGCCTCCCTCAAAATTGAAGATGCCACTATCATCCCAGCCATGTTCATCATCACCGATAAGCAAACGATCTGGGTCTGCGGAAAGCGTTGTTTTTCCAGTGCCAGAAAGTCCAAAAAATAGCGCCGTATCCCCATTATGCCCCATATTGGCAGAACAGTGCATAGAGGCAATGCCGCGCCGCGGCAACAGGTAATTCATCAGCGAGAACATACCCTTTTTCATCTCACCGCCATACCAAGACCCACCGATAATCTGCATATTTTCAGTCAGGTTAAAAGCGATAAAAGTTTCAGAATTAAGGCCATGTGCGGCGTAATCTGCAAATCCAGTTTTGGATGCATTAACGACAACAAAATCAGGGGTGAAATCCACCAGCTCGTCAGCGCTTGGCCGGATGAACATATTCTTCACAAAATGTGCCTGCCAAGCGACTTCCATAACAAACCGCACTTTAAGTCGTGTGTCTGGGCTAGCCCCGCAATACGCATCGATCACAAAAAGCCGTTTTCCCGTCAGCTGTTTGGTGGCGGTCTGTTTTAACTTATCCCACACTTCGGGGGTAATCGGTTTGTTGTCGTTCTTGATTTCCCCATTCCACCATAAACTGTCGCGTGTGCTGTCATCCATGGTGATATACTTATCTTTGGGTGAACGTCCCGTATATTCCCCTGTCAGCACATTTACGGCGCCAAGTTCAGTCACCACGCCGCGATCAAAACCGGTAAGGCCTGGTGCGGTTTCCTCCGCGTAAAGGGTATCATAATCCGGATTATGGAGAACTTCGATAGGATCAGTGATGCCGATAGAGGCAAGATAAGTGTGTATGACAGTCATAAGAATCAATTCTAAAAGTGAAGGAATGGTTAATATAAATAACCATTCATGAAAATGTAAAGTCGTTTAGATGTTGCCATAAAAAAATCTACAGATTACCGTAAGCAGTGAACAGTTTCCTACACCCAAAAACAACGATTTGGAGGCATCCGAATGATCAAATCTCAACAGGTTTCCTTTGTAAGAATGGATGAAGGCAGTTTTGAAGATTACAAGCTTCTTCATGATTATGAGCTTGATTATCAAAAAGAAACCCCTCGCCGTATCCTTGAACAACTAGCCTTGCAAGGGAAAGAATCGCTTTCTGGTTATCAGATTAATCGCCTAGAACATGGCCTGCAATCTGCCAGTCGCGCTGAAAAAGATGGCGCTGATCTGGATTGGATTGTTGCCGCGTTGATTCACGATATTGGGGATGGGCTATCACCACAGAATCACGATCGGATGGCGGCAGAGATCATTCGCCCCTTTGTCCGCGAAGAAGTCGCTTGGGTGGTGGAAAAACACGGCATTTTCCAAATGAAATATTATGCCCATCATTATGATTGGGATCCTGATAAACGCGATGAGTTCCGTGATCACCCCTATTGGCAGAGTTGTGCTGATTTCTGTGAGCGATGGGATCAGATGTCTTTTGATCCCAATTATCCTATGAAAGACCTTGATCACTTTGCGCCAATGGTTCATGAAGTCTTCAACCGCAAGGCATGGGATGATCAGGTGATCAAGGCTGGGGTTGTTGTGGGATTGCCTGCTAATCGCCATTAACTCTAGTGATGACTTAAAACAGGTTTAGATGACAAAGGTCTGATCACTATCAGCCTTTGGTGATAATGATGGGGATATAATGCGGCTTGATGATTACCTAACCAATCGATGCGATGATGGCCGTATCTCTCTTACTGAAGCCACAGTGATGCGTAAGTTGGCGGCATCCGCAATCTCCATCTCTCGTCTTATTCGGGTCAGTGGGATAGAGGCGGATTTAGCGGCCGAAACAGGCGGCGCAAATTCCGATGGCGATGATCAGAAAGCATTAGATGTGCTGGCTGAAGAAATGATCATTGATCATCTTAAGCATACGGCGACCGCCTATGTTCTTTCTGAAGAACAGGACGCCCCGATTGCCCTGTCTTCTGGTGAGGGGTCTGAAACCACGGCGTCACAAAATGATCAAATAATGGTTGCTATTGATCCCTTGGATGGGTCTTCAAATATTGCTGTTAATGTAACGGTGGGAACTATTTTTTCTATTATGCCATGTGATAATGGCCCCATTCCTTGTCGGGGCCGTGATCAACTGGCGGCAGGCTTTTTTACTTACGGCCCACAAACAACCCTTATTCTGGCTTTTGCTAAAGATGCCGCGCCGCAATGTTTCGTTCTTGATGAAGGCGATGAGCATTTTGTTGCCATGGGGGATCCTGTTCGTATTCCTGATCATAGCAACGAATATGCCATTAACGCCGCCTATGCAGAGCATTGGTTTTTGCCAGTGAAATCTTGGATGGCGGAGGTGCTGGCAGGCAAAGACGGCGCATATGGCAAGGATTTTAGGATGCGCTGGGTCGGATCAATGGTTGCAGATGCATGGCGTATTTTCAGAAGGGGCGGTACTTTTCTCTATCCTGGAGACAATCGGAAAGGGTATGAGCATGGCCGACTGCGTCTCGTATATGAAGCGAATCCCATTAGCTTTTTAACTGAAAAGGCAGGTGGCCAAGCTGTCAATGGATCAGAGCGTATTCTTGATCTGTTACCAAAGGATTTGCATCAGCGGACGCCGCTGGTCTTTGGATCAGCTGCAGAGGTTGATCATCTGATTGCCCATCACCGTGACGAATAGCACATAACCCTGTTGAAGCATTCGCAAGGAGTTGCTAGAACAAGATCAACCCTACTGCCCATATCTGACCAGAGAAACCATTATGTCTGAAACATCTATCTCTCGTGACCTTCATAACGACATGGCCAATGCGATACGCTTTCTTGCTATCGATGCGGTTCAGGCAGCAAACTCTGGGCATCCGGGTATGCCAATGGGGATGGCCGATGTGGCAACGGTACTTTTTGCCCGTCATATAAAAATTAATCCTTCTGATCCCGCATGGCCTGACCGTGATCGTTTTGTGTTGTCTGCGGGACATGGCTCAATGCTTCATTATGCGCTGAACCATCTGCTTGGATATGCGGATATGACCATGGATCAGTTGCGCCGCTTTCGTCAGATGGGGGCGATTACCGCTGGTCATCCCGAATATGGCATGGCAAGTGGTATTGAAACAACAACCGGCCCATTAGGGCAGGGGTTGGCGTCCGCCGTTGGAATGGCATTAGCTGAACGCATGATGGCGGCGCGCTTTGGCGCACCTCTTGTGGATCATCGGACTTGGGTAATTGCTGGTGATGGGTGCTTGCAAGAAGGCATCAGCCATGAGGCCATTGACCTTGCCGGTCATTTGCGGCTTGATCGTCTGACAGTGCTTTGGGATGACAACAGCATTTCAATTGATGGCGGCACAGAATTATCAACCTCCACCAATCAGCTTAGCCGTTTTCGCGCCGCTGGATGGCATGTTCAAACCGTAGATGGTCATGACCCTGAGGCGATTGATAAAGCAATTTCCACTGCTGTGAAAGCGCCGCGCCCATCCTTAATCGCTTGCAAAACCACTATCGGCTATGGGTCGCCTAATCTGGCAGGAACGGCGAAAACTCACGGTGCTCCTCTTGGCGCGGATGAAGTCGCCGCCACGCGGGCGGCTCTTGGCTGGACTCATGACCCGTTTGTGATCCCTGAACATATCGCCAAGGCATGGAACACCGCAGGTCAGCGCAGTCTCAATGCCTATGCAGATTGGCAATCTCGCCATGGGGCTTCGCGCAAGATGAAACAGTTTGATGCCGCCTTAGGGGGGGTGCATCCGCAGAGGCTATGGCGTGATTTGAAAACCTTGCGGCAACAATTTAAGGCTGAACAGCCAAAACTGGCGACCAGACAATCTTCGCAGCAAACCCTTGAGGTGATCAATGGCGCGACTGCTCTTACCATTGGTGGGTCTGCAGATTTGACGGGATCAAACCTGACACGCACATCACAGATGGAGTCTGTTTCTGCCCGTAAATTCAAGGGCCGTTATATCTATTTTGGGGTTCGTGAACATGGTATGGCGGCGGCGATGAATGGCATGGCGCTGCATGGGGGAATGGTGCCTTATGGCGGCACCTTCTTGGTGTTTTCGGATTATGCCAGAGGGGCTATGCGGCTATCTGCCCTAATGGGTCAGCAAGTCATTTATGTCATGACGCACGATTCCATTGGCCTTGGTGAAGATGGACCAACGCATCAGCCTGTTGAACATTTAGCAATGTTAAGAGCAACGCCTAATCTCTATGTTTTTCGTCCGGGTGATGCGGTTGAGGTTGCAGAATCATGGGAAGCTGCGCTGACCATTACCAATGCCCCATCGGTGCTGTCCCTGTCGCGTCAGGCTACCCCGACTTTGCGGAGAGAGAACTCTACCCTTAACCAGTCGCTAAAAGGCGGATATGTGCTTATCGAACCTGGGGCAAAGCGCGATGTCACCATTATTGCCACTGGAACGGAACTAGCTTTGGCGGTTGAAGCCGCTGAAAAGCTGAAAGCTGATCATGGCATTCATGCGGCGGTGGTTTCGATGCCGTGTCAGGAGCTATTTGAGCAACAAGATCTGACTTATCAGGAAATCGTATTGGGATTTGGCCCTAGGATAGCGGTAGAGGCTGCTTCTGGATTTGGCTGGGAGCGCTATACATCAGGCTTTGGTGCGTTTGTTGGCATGAACAGTTTTGGCGAATCCGCCCCGGCAAGTGATCTTTATCAGCATTTTGGTATCACGGTCGAAGCCGTCGTAGCCAAAGCAATAGATGTGAGCAATTAAACCGCAAGATTTTAACTAAGAGGATAAGAAATGGCGCTTCGTTTGGCGATCAATGGATTTGGCCGTATTGGCCGTAATGTGATGCGTGCCGTGATTGAACAAAACCGCACTGATGTTGAGGTGGTGGCGATCAACATTTCTGGCAGTCTTGAAACAAATGCTCATCTTTTGCGGTATGACAGTGTGCATGGTCGCCTAAATAGCCCTGTTTCGATTGACGGAAATACCATGGATGTTGGCTTTGGCCCCATCCGCATCACTTCTAGTAGAAATATTGAAGATTTGGATTGGGCCTCGGTTGGGGCGGATATCGTGCTTGAATGCACGGGTGCGTTTAACAACTATGATGCCGCGATTAAGCATACTGCCGTGGGGGCAAAGAAGGTGCTCATCTCAGCCCCAGCAAAAGCCGCAGATATGACGGTGGTCTATGGGGTGAACGAAACCGCACTGACTAAGGATCACATTGTTGTATCAAACGCGTCCTGCACAACTAATTGCCTTGCCCCAGTGGCGTCTGTTCTGCATCAGAACATTGGCATTGAACAGGGGTTCATGACCACCATTCATAGTTATACTGGTGATCAGCGTATCCTTGATAACAACCACAAAGATCCTTACCGTGGGCGTGCGGCGGCGTTAAGTATGGTGCCAACGACCACAGGGGCAGCAAAGGCCGTTGGCTTGGTTTTACCGGAACTTGATGGTCGCCTTGATGGGGTTGCGATGCGTGTGCCAACGCCAAATGTATCAGCTGTTGATTTTAAGTTTATGGCCTCACGCGATACCAGTGTGGATGAAATTAACGCCGCCTTTGCCTCTGCTTCCGTAGGAAAGCTTAGCGGTGTCTTAGGGGTGACAGAGGAACCGCTTGTTTCCATGGACCTCAATCATGATCCTCATTCTGCTGTGGTACCTCTGGATCAGACAAAAGTCATGGGACAACGGTTTTGCCGGGTTCTGGCATGGTATGATAACGAATGGGGTTTCTCGGTGCGGATGCTGGATACAGCGGCGGTTATGGGAAAATCCCTTTAGGTGGTGTGGAAAAGGGTAATTAAGACCTAAAAATAGGTGTTAAGGCCCCATAGCGTCACAAGACCAATACTAATGGTAATCATGACATTGCGGAACAGCAATGCCGCTATTCCAGCAAGGATCAGGGCAGGAATTTTGGGATTGTCATTAATGCTAACCACCGTATCTACAATCAGAACATCAGAAACAATGATGGCGGTAAGAACCGCTGTGCTGACATAGCTTAGCATAGAACGGATAGGCGGCGGAATCTGCCGATGCGCAAGACTGCCAATAAAAGCAAAGCGCATCATAAAGGTCAGTATCCCGGATATGAAAATGGCAACCCAGATCATGATCTGACCGCCTTTGTTTTGAATTGTTCTGCCAGATATCCTGCCAGCATTCCTGCCACAGATGCGATAATCAAATTCAATTTCCATGGCAAATGTGAGGTCAAAATAGCCACTGTGCCAGAGGTAAGAATTGCTACTAAATACGGCGCTTGCGTAATATGCGGAATGATAATGGTCATAAAGGTTAGCGGAATGGCAAAGCCAAGCCCCAGACTTGGCGGTATCGCCGCCCCAAGTAAAAGACCGAGCAAGGTCATCAACTGCCATGAGACCCATAATAGCCCCCCTGATCCAAGCAGATGGTAATGCATCAAAGGATTGGCGGGTTGGGTTTCGTAGCGTCGCATGGTGACGGCAAAAGCCTCATCAGTGAGCAGATAGGATAACAGCAATTTCCACCGCAATGACAAATGCCGAAAATACATAGCAATGCTGGCTGAATAGAGGGTATGACGCAAATTAATCACGCTGACCGTGCCACTTACCAAAAGGGGGTTAGCCCCGGTGGCGTATAATTGCAGAAAAATAACCTGACTTGCCCCGCCAAAAATAATGATCGACATGGCCATGATCTGAACAGGTGTCAAACCAGCCTCTGTTCCTAAGGCCCCAAAAATAAGCCCAAATGGCATTACCCCCACCATTAACGGGGCTTCATCACGAAGACCAAGAAAAAATTCATCTCTGCCGCGTAAAGTGAACTTTGCTTCTGCCATTGATTTTTGCCGGGTAAGATGTCAGATCTGGTTGAATATTTATGCTAACCTGTTTAGCAAGGGACAAGTCTTTATGCTATGCCAGATCATCAATCTGGATGTTCAAAGTAGAGGTATCATGTCACAGCTTCCTAACCCTGTAAAGTTTACTGAAATGCGAAACAAGACAGTCATTTTTCGGGTAGATTTGAATGCCCCGATGAAGGATGGAAAGGTTTCTGATTTGACACGCATTAAGCGGCCAGCCGCCGGTATCCTTGCTTTGGCGGAACAAGGGGCTAAGGTTGTGGTTGCTTCTCATTTTGGACGGCCAAAAGGAAAACCATCTCCAGAATTAAGCCTTGCCCCTGTGGCAGAGGCACTAAGCCAATGTCTGCATCTTCCGGTTCGGTTTGTTCGGGATATTGTTGGTGATACCGCGGCGGCCGCGATCAAAGACATGCAAAATGGTGAAGTCATTTTACTTGAAAACTTGCGCTTTGATCCTCGTGAAGAGGCTAATGATGCCACTTTTGCTGAGCAACTTATGGCAGGGATTGATATTTACATTAATGATGCGTTTTCCTGTAGTCACCGTGCCCATGCCTCCATAAGTGCCGCGGCAAAGTTGCGTCCGGCCTTTGCCGGACCGTTGATGATGGCAGAATTAGAGGCGCTGGATCAGGTGCTTGGCGGCAATCCTAAGCGGCCTTTAGCGGCGGTAGTTGGCGGAGCTAAAGTATCCAGCAAACTGGATTTGCTTAGCAATTTGGTTAATCAAGTGGATGTGCTGATTGTTGGCGGCGGTATGGCAAATACCTTTTTGCTAGCTGATGGGATTGATATTGGTGCGTCTCTGGCAGAGGCGGATTTAGTGGAAACGGCCAAAAAAATTAAGTCAGCGGCCAAGGCCAGTGGCTGTCAGCTAATTTTGCCAACTGATGGTGTGGTTGCAACCGCTTTTTCCGCTCATGCGCCACATCGGACGGTGCGTTTTGCGAATAGCGCTATTGCCAGTGATGAGATGATTTTGGACGCAGGCCCAGATGCGATTGCTGCCGCGATGGCGGCGATTACGCCTTGTCATACGCTGATCTGGAATGGCCCTATGGGGGCGTTTGAATTGCCCCCATTTGATGTTGCCACGTCCGAATTAGCGCGGCATGTCGCAAGCTTGAGCCAAAAAGGCAGTATGATTTCTGTTGCTGGTGGCGGTGATACCATCGCGGCGCTTAATCATGCTAAGGTGATGGATCAGTTTTCTTATGTCAGCACAGCTGGCGGAGCATTTCTAGAATGGCTAGAAGGTAAGCCTTTGCCCGGGGTTGCTGTGTTGCTAGAAACGGCATAAATCAAGATCGTTTGTATTTTGCTGAGTTTTGCAAAGGCTTCGGTATCTTGTCATCATCTTTTGTTATCCCCATATTATTAAGGTAACTTTGCTAATATGGAGCCTGATGATGTTCGGATCACTGTTTTCCAAACCAATGACAATCCCCTCAGTGGACGAGGCCTTACCTGGCCGGGATTTCCCCTTGCTTAATCCGCAACCTCATGCGGTGCATGGTCGCCCTATTGTTGGGCCATTTCCTGATGGGATGGAAACGCTATTGGTTGGCATGGGATGTTTCTGGGGTGCTGAGAGAATGTTCTGGGGGTTAAACGGGGTGTGGACAACATCTGTTGGTTATGCTGGTGGTGCGACCCCAAACGCCAGTTATGATGAAGTTTGCTCAGGCCTAACAGGGCATACCGAAGTGGTGGAAATTGTCTATGACCCCAAGATCATAGAGCTAGAAGATATTTTACGGCTATTCTGGCAAGAGCATAATCCCACCCAAGGCATGCGCCAAGGAAACGACAGAGGCACGCAATACCGTTCTGCTATTTTTTGTTCAAACGAAGAGCAACTGGCTATCGCAAAAGACAGCAAAGCACGCTATGCCCAAAAATTACTGGCGGCAGGGCATCCGGCCATCACGACAGAGGTCGGCTTGCGTGATGCGTATTATCTGGCAGAAGATTACCATCAGCAATATCTACATAAGAATCCAAACGGATATTGTGGCTTAGCTGGATGCGGCGTTAGTTTTTAATGGCTGAGAAGGCTGTTTTGCTGATAAATCCCATTTTTGAGCCCTTTTCAGCTTGACCTTATGCTATTGAAACGCTAATTACACCTGACTGAATAAAGAAAGGCTAGGGCGATGAAGGTTGTCAGCTCACTGAAAACACTAAAATCACGCGACCGCAACTGTCAGGTTGTGCGCCGTCGCGGCCGGTTATATGTGATCAATAAGAAAAACCCACGCTTTAAGGCGCGCCAAGGTTAATTTTTTTTTAGCCCTATGGCTGATGGGAAATCCATTATTAGCCAAAGGTTTTAATGGTCAGATATCAACACTTACTTGCATAAAGCCCGACATTGTCGGGCTTAAGCTTTTTCTAGGGCTATTCGATCCTTATCCCAGATTAAAGAAATCATTGCCTTTATCATCAATAATGATGAAGGCAGGGAAATTTTCTACCTCAATGCGCCATACCGCTTCCATCCCAAGTTCTGGATACTCTAGCACCTCAACCTTACGGATAGCATCCAGGGCAAGTTTTGCCGCAGCACCGCCGATTGAACCCAAATAGAACCCGCCATATTGTTTGCAGGCATCACGAACCTCACGCCCACGATTGCCCTTAGCAAGCATCACCATTGATCCCCCTGCCGACTGCATTTGCCGCACATAACTATCCATGCGTCCAGCGGTGGTAGGACCAAAGCTGCCTGATGCCATTCCTTCTGGTGTTTTTGCAGGACCAGCATAATAAACCGGATGATTCTTAAAGTAATCTGGCAAACTGCCCTCATTCTCTAGCCGTTCTAGCAATTTCGCATGGGCGCTATCACGGGCAACAATCAGCGTTCCTGTTAGTTTAAGCCGCGTTTTTACGGGATATTGTGTCAGGAGCGCGAGTATCTGATCCATTGGCTGATTCAAATCAACAGCAACGGCTTCATCTTCTGCCATCTCAACCTCAGGCAAGAAGCGTGAAGGGTCGTGTTCTAGTTTTTCTAAGAAAAGCCCATCAGGGGTAATCTTTGCCATCGCTTGCCGATCTGCCGAACAGGACACGCCAACGCCGATAGGGCAAGATGCGCCATGACGAGGCAAGCGAATCACCCGCACGTCATGGCAGAAATATTTGCCACCAAATTGTGCCCCAATGCCCAATTCCCGGGTGATCCCAAGAATAATCTCTTCCCATTCGCGGTCACGATATGCGGCGCCAAGCCCATCGCCTTTTTCTGGCAAATGATCAAGGCCGCGTGTAGAGGCTGCCTTTACGGTTTTTAAATTGGCTTCTGCCGATGTGCCGCCAATGACAATGGCAAGGTGATAAGGTGGACAGGCTGCTGTGCCAAGTGTACGCAAGGTTTCGTCAATAAATTGAGTCAGGCTTTCTGGGTTGAGAACGGCCTTGGTCTTTTGAAACAAAAAGGTTTTGTTCGCTGATCCGCCACCCTTTTGAATAAAATCAAAATGATATTCCATGCCCTTGCCAGCATAGAGATCAATCTGTGCTGGAAGATTAGTTGCTGTATTGACCTCATCAAACATGGTTAGCGGTGCGACTTGTGAATACCGCAGATTGCTAGTCTGATAAACTTCCCATACGCCGCGTGCCAACGCCTCGCCATCGTCACCTTCCACCAAAACGCGGTCTCCTCTGACGCCGCTAATGATGGCAGTTCCCGTATCCTGACACATGGGCAGAACCTGATCAGCGGAAACCACTGCATTTTTCAGCATTTCAAGAGCGACAAAATGATCATTATGTGACGCCTCAGAATCATCAAGAATAGCGCGAAGTTGTCCAAGATGTGAGGCGCGCAGAAAGTGAGAGATTTCCTTAAAGGCACGTTCAGACAATAAGCTTAAGGCTTCGGCTTCAACCTTAAGGAATTGTTCTCCGTCCAAAGAAACGACTTTGACATGATCAGAGGTCAGATGCACCCATTCACAATCAGGACGGGTTTTAGGCAAAATTGGGCTATATTTGAAATCTGTCATGAGTATTGATCTCTGGCTTAGGCTTAATTCTTTTTTCTAAAGGTATCTAATGATACCACATCGGCACTGACCTTTGGCATTGGTTCATCCGCGTTGTCCGCATCCTCATCAAACGCATCGCCATCGCCATCATCGTTGTCATCTAATAAGGAAAACTGCAGGCCAAAGCCGACAGAAGGATCATTAAACTCTGTGATCGCCATAAATGGTATGATCAAATGTTCTTTCTGGCCGCCAAAAGACAGCGTGATTTCAAAATGTTCTTTATCAACCAGCAAATCCCAGAACTGATGCTGTATAATGATAGTCATTTTTTCAGGATGACTTTCACGCAAGCGATCAGGAATGGACACCCCTTCATGATCAGTTAAAAAAGTGATAAAAAAATGGCATTCGCCAGGCAAACCGCTTTTTTGAGCTATAGCCAGTGCTGATCTGACCACATCTTTGAGCGCGTTTTCAACCAATTGCTCATAATTTATCTGTGGCTTAATGCCGTCAGACCCGTTCATTCGCTTCCCCCCCATTAATTCAATTTAGCCAAGCTGAAACGCACAGCCTGATTAAATTGAGATCTCATTATAATCTTAAGTCGTGCCGATGTTCAAATAAGGATTTTGAATTACGGTGGGCTAAAGGCTAAAAAAATGAAAAGAAAGATAAAAAGATAATAAAACGGCAGGGGAAAACCCCTGCCGCTGGCTTATTCTGTTGCCAGGTCAAACCAAACCCCGCCGCCAGGGCTCAACCTAACGGACTTTTAAGCGTGGTTTTTGTAACTGCTAAGCAGCAACAGCAACCGGAGCATAGTTGTCGTTTGCAACTACTGTTTTGGCCCGATATCGGTGGTACCATGCCGAGCGAAGACTTTGCCTTTACTACATGCGTCGATCCTGGCTCGCCCCCATAAACCGAAATCGTTTAAGATATTCTGGTAAGTATGGTGGAGGCGCCGGGCACTGCCCCCGGGTCCGCTCTGCCTATTTCGCAACGCGTTTATCGCTATAGCTGTTGCCAGCTCTTTATATATAATCGCTTTCAAGCGGATTGCCAAGAAGCCTGTCACGCCCTAACATAGTTTTGGGTATTTTCTGTTATGCGTTTCTGACAACAAAACGATTGGTATGGGGGCTGATATGCAGGCCTATTTGGATTTATTACGTCATGTCATGGCGCATGGGAATCGCAAAGATGATCGGACCGGGACAGGCACGATGTCTGTTTTTGGCTGGCAAAGTCGGTATCGGCTTGATGATGGCTTTCCTTTGATTACGACCAAGAAACTTCACCTGAAATCTATTATTCACGAACTGATTTGGTTTATTCGCGGCGAAACAAATATTCGCTATCTCAAGGAAAATGGTGTCAGCATCTGGGATGAATGGGCGGATGAAAATGGTGATCTTGGGCCAGTTTATGGGCGCCAGTGGCGGCATTGGCAAACCCCTGATGGCGGCACCATTGATCAGCTGTCTGATGTTGTTGATCTCATCAAAACCAATCCAGATTCGCGGCGGATGTTAGTGACAGCATGGAACCCGGCCGATATTGGTCAGATGGCGTTGCCGCCATGCCATTCGCTGTTTCAATTCTATGTTGCTGATGGGCGGCTGTCTTGCCAGCTTTATCAGCGAAGCGCAGATATTTTTCTTGGGGTGCCTTTTAATATTGCTAGCTACGCGCTTTTAACCCATATGGTTGCCCATGTTACGGGATTAGGCGTTGGGGATTTTGTTCATACCATGGGGGATGCTCATCTTTATCTCAATCACCTTGATAAAGCAGAAGAACAATTAGCGAGATCCCCTCGGCCTTTGCCGCAGCTTAGTTTGATTAATCCGCCAGACTTGCTTGAAGATTTCACGGCTGATCACATTGCTATTGAAGGCTATGATCCGCATCCACATATCGCCGCAAAGGTGGCGGTATGACGGCCTTATCCTCGCGTTATCCTTTGGTGGCTGTTGTCGCCATGGCAAAAAATAGGGTGATTGGTGATGGACAACAATTGCTCTGGCATATTCCCGGGGACTTGCCACGGGTTAAGGCGTTCACCATGGGGCGGCCTCTTGTCATGGGGCGCCGAACCTATCAGTCGATTGGACGTCCTTTACCAGGGCGTGCAAATATTGTGCTTACTCGGCAAAAGGACTGGCAGGCAGATGGGGTGATCACGGTGCACAGCATGGAGGACGCGATTTTGGCGGCTGAGGACTGGATTGATGCCGATGCGGACAGAACCAAAGAAATCATCATTTTTGGCGGCGGTGATATTTATGCGGCCTTTCTAACAAGCCTTCATGCCATTGATCTGACAGAGGTAGATCTAGCCCCAGAAGGCGATGCAACGTTCCCAGCCCTTAATCCAGATGAATGGACAGAAGTCCGCCGGCAACATCATGCCGCCACCGATGGCGGCATCAGTTTTGATCTGGTTCGCCTAGAACGGTCATAAGGCAACGCGGGCAAATCATTGCCCTGATTGATCGCATTTGTGGTTGTTGCGATTTAGCTTATGGTGATTTTTGGGGCAGGGCGGGATTGTTCTGGCAGCGTATCTAACAGATTTTTGGCAATATCCAGATAAGCTTTGCTAAGGGGGCCGTCAGGATCCGAAACCAAGACAGGTTTTCCGGCGTCTGCCCCTTCACGAATCGATATCTCTAGGGGAATGGCACCAAGAAATGGCAGGCCAAGGCGTTTTGCCTCATCCTCGGCACCTCCTCGGCTAAAGATATCATGTTGGCTATGGCAATCAGGGCAAACAAAATAACTCATATTCTCAATGATCCCTAAAACCGGCACATGAACCTTTCGAAACATATTTAGGCCTTTACGTGCATCAATCAGTGCCAAATCCTGCGGTGTTGAGACAATGATTGCCCCAGCCAGTTTTGCCCGTTGCGACAGCGTTAGTTGGGCATCTCCTGTGCCGGGCGGCATATCAATGATCAGAATATCTGGCTCACCCCATTCGACATCACGCAACATTTGTTCTAACGCGGACATGACCATAGGCCCACGCCAAATGGTTGGGGCATCTTCGTCCATTAGAAACCCAATTGACATAGCGGTTAGGCCATGCGCCTTAATAGGCATCAGTTTGTTATTCTCAGCAACGGGACGCTGGCTTGTTCCTAATAATCGGGGCAAGGATGGGCCATAAATATCAGCATCAAGAATAGCGACGCTTTGCCCCAGATGTTGAAAGGCGAGCGCCAGATTGATCGCGGTGGTGGATTTACCAACGCCGCCTTTGCCTGAAGCAACCGCAATAACATAGGTAGCTGGTTGATAGACACGAGATTGTTGATCATCTGCTGAATTGGCAGCAGGGGCGTTGGATTTTTCAGCCGGGCTTGATGGGCGATGGGCAGTCAGCATAGCAGTTGCTGACAACACCCCTGGTAAAGCTCGAACAGCCTCTTCTGCGGCATTTTTTATGGGGTTGATCGCTTCGGGATGATTAGGATCAGCTTGAAGTGAAAATCCAACATGACCGTTTTTTACCACAACACCAGATATTTGACCGCTTGTGATCAAATCTTGAGGCTTGCCATCAACCATGATGGCACTTAGGGTATCAAGAACCTGCTCTTCGGTGATGGGTGAGGTCATGCCGCTCTCGCTTTCTTATGATTGAAGGCTGATCGTTTTATAATTTTGCTGAATGTCATGTTATTCTTCTTCTCTTTATTTAGTGATTTTGCCAAGAGATTAAAGATCGTTTCTTGAAAAGATGACATGGAAAACAAATATATAGATAGAAGGTTTAATGCGGATGATAGATGGACAAGGTAAAACGAGGCCATCTTCACCGAAATAAGGCTTGCTTTGAGCAGGCAAAACGCAACAAAAGACAGCCAAAGCGGAGAAAAATATGCCGTGGAATAATCAGGGTAACGGAAACAACAATCAGGGCGGATCCGGTGGCCCGTGGGGTGGCGGCGGTGGTCAAGGCCCAGGCTCGCGTGGCCCGAAACCAGATTTTGACAGTTTCATTCGCAAAGGCAAAGATAATATGGGCCAGTTCTTGCCTAATTTCTTTCGTGGGCCACATGCGATTACCATCTTGTTGGTTTTGGCCTTGTTCGGGTGGTTGGCGTCAGGGTTTTACCGCGTTAACACCCAACAAGAAGGCGTTGTCTTACGTTTTGGTAAATGGGTAGAATCCACACCGCCGGGACTGCATTACCATTTGCCTTATCCAATTGAAACGGTGCTGACCCCAGAAGTCACGCGTGATAACCGTATTAATGTCGGTTTCCGTAGCATTAGCGATGGCGGCAATGCCAATCGCCGTGATATTCCTTTTGAAAGTGAAATGATCACAGGCGATGAGAATATCGTAGATATTGATTTTGTTGTGTTCTGGCGCATTGGTGATGCTGGCAACTACCTGTTTAATCTGACTGACCCTGAAGAAACCACCAAAGTAGCGGCTGAGGCTGTGATGCGTGAGATTGTCGGCAGGGTTGATATTCAGTTTGCCTTAACCGATGGCCGTGAGCAAATTCAGTTCCAAGCCAAGCAACAGCTTCAAGACTTGCTTAATGAATATCAGGCAGGGGTCATCATTCGTGAAGTGCAACTGTTGGCGGTTGATCCCCCATTGGATGTGATTGATGCCTTTAACGAGGTGCAGAGAGCCAGGCAGGATAAAGACAGGCTAAAGAATGAGGCGCAAGCCTATAGCAATGATATTATCCCGCGTGCGCGAGGCGAATCTGCAATGATCATTGCAGAAGCCGAAGCCTACGCTGCCCAGATTGTCAATCAAGCTGAGGGTGATGCTTCACGCTTTACCCAGATTTATGAAGCCTATCTGGTCAATAAAGATGTCACCAAAGAACGCATATATATTGAAACAATAGAAGAAATCATGAGCAATGTTGACAAAATTATCATTGATGAAGGTGCAAGCGGTAGCGGAGTTGTCCCCTACCTGCCTCTATCCGAAATCAGTAAATCTAAGCCATAAACAAGAGCAGAGAGGATAATAAAACCATGCGTCTTCAAACATATATTCTGATCGCTCTTGGGTTACTGGCCTTTATTAGCTACAACACCCTTTACGTCGTTCAGCAGACCCAGCAAGCGATCGTTCTCCAGTTTGGTGAGCCAAAGCGAACTGTCCAAACCCCAGGCTTGAATTGGAAAATTCCATTCATCCAGAACGTCATTTTTTACGAAAACCGCGTCTTGTCTATGGTCTCACAAGGATCCGAACAGGTTATCTTGTCTGACCAAAAGCGACTGGAAGTTGATACCTATGCGCGGTATTCCATTGTTGATCCGCTGAAATTCTATCAAACCGTTCGCACCATTCGGATTGCACAAGAGCGGCTTGAGGCCATGGTGGATTCATCCACTCGCCGAGTTCTAGGTAATCATTCTTTGGTAGATATCTTATCAGAAAAGCGAAATGATATTATTAGCACCATCCGCAATGAGGTGAACGCCTCTTCGGAAGCGCTTGGGATTAGCATTTTGGATGTGCGCATCAGGCGCGCGGATTATCCTGATGCCACGTCACAGAACATCTTTAACCGGATGAAATCTGAACGTGAGCGTGAAGCTAAGGAGTTTCGTGCCACAGGTGAGGAAGAGGCCCAGAAAATTAGGGCAACAGCGAATAAAGAGCGTACCGTTTTGATTGCTGAAGCTCGCCGATCTGCTGAAATCATTCGGGGTAGTGGGGACAGCAAGTCCATCGCTATTTACGCAGAAGCCTTTGGTGTGGATGAAGATTTCTATTCTTTCTATCGCTCAATGCAAGCATACCGAAAATCGTTTAGCGAAAATACTACCTCGATGTTGCTATCACCGGATAGTGAGTTCTTCCGCTATTTTGGAAGCAAAACCGGTGAGATGCAAAACGAAGCCAAGTAACGCTTTTTGGATACCTCAATGCCGCAAAGTGGCCTGATAATAGCCATATTATCAGGCCATAGTTTGTAAATATTTCAAAATTGAATTTGTAATCGGAGATGACGATGCCCTTTGATGGACAAGCTACCGCAATAACAAAAACAAAAGTTCAGGTGTTGGAACAGGATCATTCTTGGCAACAGGAACAGACAGAATCCTCACGCTATTTTGGCTTTCATGTGT
The DNA here is from genome assembly GCA_027593125.1 of Pseudomonadota bacterium. Lineage (GTDB taxonomy): Bacteria > Pseudomonadota > Alphaproteobacteria > Puniceispirillales > UBA1172 > UBA12202. Next base: position 47,271 of record JAQCJL010000002.1, read on the forward strand.
TACTGGCAGGCGCGCTGTTATTGACGATGATGGTTATGCCTGCTTTTGCCAATGATCGGCCACAAAGCTTTGCTGATTTGGCGGAGGCGTTATCCCCTTCAGTGGTAAATATCTCAACCACAACAGTGGTTGGTAAAGATAATGATGAAGATTTGCAATTTCCTCCCGGATCACCATTTGAAGATTTTTTTGAAGAGTTCCGAGATCGCGATAACCGCCGGACAGCGCAAGCATTAGGGTCAGGGTTTATTGTATCGGCAGAGGGCTTTGTCGTTACCAATAACCATGTCATTGATGGGGCTGACGCTATTCGTGTCACGCTTTATAATGATCGCAGTTTTGATGCCACTCTTATAGGCCGTGATCCTAAAACTGATATTGCCGTTCTTAAAATTGACCCGGGTGAAGAGATTTTAAACCCTGTATCTTTTGGCGATAGTGATGCCATGCGTGTTGGTGATTGGGTGCTGGCCATAGGCAATCCCTTTGGCTTAGGCGGAAGCGTAACCGCAGGGATAGTTTCTGCGCGTGGGCGTGATATTGGCAGCGGCCCTTATGATGATTTTATTCAAACTGACGCAGCGATTAATCGCGGCAATTCTGGCGGCCCTCTCTTTAATCTTGATGGCGAAGTGATCGGCATTAACACAGCGATTTTCTCTCAATCTGGCGGGTCAGTCGGGATTGGTTTTGCCATTGCCTCTAATCTGGCAGAAAATGTTGTTCTACAGCTTCAGGAATATGGTCAGACCAGACGCGGTTGGCTGGGTGTCTTTATTCAGGAAATCACCCCAGAGATTGCAGAGAACTTTGATCTTGATAATGAAAATGGGGCTTTGATCTCATCTGTGCATAGTGGCGGCCCTGCTGAAGAGGCCGGAATTCAAGCAGGTGATGTGGTGATTGCTTTTAATGGTAAACCCATTGAAGAGATGCGAAGCCTACCGCGTATTGTTGCAGAATCTGCTATTGGTAAACCGCTTGATATCACCATTATGCGTGAAGGCAAAAAGATCAATCTAAAGGTTACGCTTGGTGTTCTAGAAGATGCTGAGGAAGCGGGCCTCTTTGCCGGTACGCCCAATGACAGTGATCCAAACGGCCCACTGGAATTAGCAGAACTAGGCATGACGCTTGATCATCTCAATCCAGAATTGCGCCAGGAGTTTTCCATTGGTGATGATGTTGAGGGTGTTGTCATTACTGAGGTAAAGCCAAATGCGCCAGCGGATGAAAGCGGGATTATGGCTGGGGATGTGATCCGCCGTGTCGGCAAGGTTCAGGTGGAAAATCTGGATGAGGCACGTAAAGCCATTAAGGCAGAAATCGATGCAGAAAAAACAAGCATTCTGCTGCTGATTAACCGCCAAGGGCGTGATCGTTTCACTGCGGTGACAATCAAATAGCCTGATCATGTAAACACCGTTCCATGAATGATGGATAAGCCGCCGCAGGGATTTCATCTTGCGGCGGTTTTCTTTGTCGGATCATGGACAAGCCTTAAAACTTCGCGTATCTCGGTTAGACCATGACTGAAACCGCTTCACATGATTATACCTATGATATGGTCTTTATTGCTGGGCCAACCGCTAGTGGAAAATCAGCGTTGGCACTAAAACTAGCTGAGATGACCACCGGTGCTGTGATCAATACGGATTCCATGCAAGTTTATGACGGTATGCCTATCCTCACCGCTGCGCCTGATGCCCAGGATTATCAAACGGTGCCGCATTATCTGTTTGAATATGTGGATCCCCAAGAGCGCTATTCACAGGCGCGGTGGCTTGCTGATGCCACAAAGGTGGTAGGCAAATTAAAAGCACGGGGAGAATTACCAATTTTTGTTGGTGGCTCAGGGCTTTATTTCAAAGCCGCAGAAAAAGGCATTACGCCGATGCCAGATATTCCCAATGAGGTGCAGCAAAAAGCAGAAGCCATGCTGGCAACCATGGGGGTAGCAGGGCTTCATGAATATTTGGCGCAGGTTGATCCCGACTTAGCGGATCGATTAGAGCAAGGGGATAGCCAGCGCGCGATGCGAGGGGTTGAGGTTTGGCTAGCTTCAGAAAAACCAATGAGTATGTGGCAGAAACAGCCTAGGCAAGGTGGCCTAGAGGGAAAGATCTTAAAAATCTATCTGCGGCCACCAAGGGATGATCTTTATGCCCGAATAGATCATCGCTTTGCTGTGATGATGGAAAAAGGGGCCGAGGCAGAGGTCAGGGCAATGGTTGAAACACGCCAACTGGATCCCAGCCTGCCAGCGATGAAAGCGCTAGGGGTGGAGACACTATCAGAGGCGATTAGGGGGAAAATCACTAGGGATGAGGCTATTAGATTAAGCCAACGGGATAGCCGTCGCTACGCAAAGCGGCAATTTACATGGTTTGATCATCAATATGATGCTGATATGGTGGTGACAGATCTAATGGATGATCAGATCACTTCTGAGACTGTTTTAGCCATTATGGATCAGCTGAAAAACAAAGATTGAGCAATTTTCAAAAAGACTTTGGCCGAAAAACTTGTCGAAAATTATATTTTCTTCTTGACCTCACTTGCTGAATATGGAAATTATGCCATTATGCTACGCAATGTTGTAGCAGATAAAAAATACAGCATTCATGCAGGGTACGGATGACTTCTTAAGCAAGAAGTAGCTGTACCCATGACTTTTTTTGAGAAAAGGCCGAACCATGACTAAGACAAGCCAGCCTAAAAGCAACGCTAGCGAAACTGAGAACAGTAACGATCTTACTGTGACTGGTGCAGATGCCGTTCTTCGTGTTCTGGAAGACTTAAACGTTGAGGTGATCTTCGGCTATCCTGGCGGTGCGGTTCTGCCAATTTATGATGCTTTGTTTAAGCGCAATTCCATACGCCATATTTTGGTTCGCCATGAGCAGGCGGCAGTTCATGCCGCTGAGGGCTATGCCCGTTCTACTGGAAAAGTAGGGGTGGTTCTGGTGACTTCGGGGCCTGGTGCTACGAATGCCGTGACGGGTCTTACCGATGCGTTGATGGACTCAATTCCTATTTTATGTATAACAGGTCAGGTGCCGACGCACTTGATTGGTAATGATGCTTTTCAAGAGGCGGATACGGTTGGTATAACGCGGCCATGTACTAAGCATAATTATCTCGTCAAGCATGCTGAAAACCTTGTCCCTGTGCTTTATGAAGCTTTTCATGTCGCATCATCTGGTCGCCCGGGGCCAGTGGTTGTTGATTTGCCCAAGGATATCCAATTTGCGCCTATTGATATGGGTCAGGTTGAACCAGCCAAATCCAAAGCCGTGGTCCGTTATCGTCCTGTGATGATACCGGATGCTGACGCTATTAGTCAGGCCGCAGATATGATCGTCTCTGCCAGCCGTCCGATCATCTATGGTGGCGGCGGTATTATTAATTCAGGTGATGAGGCATCGGAACATCTTCGTGAACTGGTTGCGTTGACAGGATTTCCAACAACCCTAACCTTAATGGGATTAGGCGTGTTGCCATCTGAAGATAAGCATTTCCTCGGTATGCTGGGAATGCACGGCACTTATGAAGCCAATATGTCTATGTACCATTGTGATGTGATGCTGAATGTTGGTGCGCGATTTGATGACCGTGTTACTGGTTTAACCTCAGGATTTTCACCGAATTCTCAGAAAATTCATATTGATATTGATAAATCCTCTATCAATAAGAATATTCGCGTTGATCTGGGTATTGTTGGTGATGCTGGCATTGCTTTGAAAATGCTGGTGGATGAAGTCAAAAAACGCAAAGCGGCGATCAAAAAAGATGCTCTGTCCGAATGGTGGAAGAAAATCGAAGAATGGCGGGCTGTGCGCTGTCTTGATTACAACCAAAAGGGCGACATTATTAAACCGCAATACGCCATTCATCGGTTGTGGCAGAAATGTAAAGGCGATGATGTCTATGTTACGACCGAAGTAGGCCAGCATCAGATGTGGGCGGCACAGTATTTTGGCTTTAATGCCCCCAAGCGTTGGATGACTTCAGGTGGCTTAGGCACGATGGGTTATGGTCTGCCTGCCGCCATGGGTGTTCAGATTGGTAACCCTGGTAAAACGGTCATTGATATCGCTGGCGAAGCGTCGTTTATGATGAATATGCAAGAGCTGTCCACCATTGCGCAATATCAGTTGCCAGTTAAGATTTACATCATCAATAACGAATGGATGGGAATGGTTCGGCAATGGCAAGAATTGATCCATGGTGGCCGCTATTCAGAGAGCTATTCAGCGTCTTTGCCCGATTTTCAAAAACTGGCAGATTGTTTTGGAATGAAGGGTTTAGTGGCTAAAGTCACAGATGATCTTGACCCTGTGATTGATGAGATGCTGGGGACTGATGGACCTGTTTTGGTGGATGTCAGAGTGGCAAAAGAAGAAAATTGCTTTCCCATGATCCCATCAGGGGCAACCCATAATCAAATGCTGCTTGGGCCTAATGATAAGGCAGCTAAACCTGTATCCGAAGAAGGCATGGTGCTGGTCTAGGCCAGCATCAGAGGCAACGATAATGTCACAACATTTAAACAGCGACGAAGTTCGTCATACCCTATCTATTCTTGTCGATAACGAGCCAGGGGTTCTGGCACGGGTCATTGGTTTGTTTTCAGGCCGTGGCTACAATATTGAAAGCCTTACGGTGGCTGGCGTTGATGAGGCGAATAACCTGTCTCGAATTTCTATTGTCACGCGTGGTTCCCCCATGGTGATTGAACAGGTCAAAGCCCAGCTGGATCGAATAGTTCCGGTGCATATGGTGCGCGATTTGACCCAGCAAGGATTGCATATCGAAAGAGAGCTAGCATTAATCAAAGTGGTCAATAAGGGTGAGTCTCGGATAGAAGCTTTGCGGATAGCCGACACTTTTCGCGCTAATACACTAGACAGCACACTAGAATCTTTTGTATTTGAGGTTACAGGAAGCAGCTCAAAAATATCAGCATTTGTTGAATTGATGCGGTCTCTTGGTCATGTTGAAGTTTCTCGGACTGGCGTGTCTGCTATTTCCAGAGGGCTCAATGTTGATATGCCCATTCGCACGCAAAACGAAACACAAGAATAAGTTTAATCTAAGGAGATAAAAATGCGCGTTTATTATGATCGTGACGCTGATGTCAATCTGATCAAATCCAAGAAAATTGTCATCATTGGTTACGGCAGTCAGGGTCATGCCCACGCCGCCAATCTTAAAGACAGTGGGGCTAAAGATGTTGTTGTCGCTCTTCGTGATGGATCAGCATCAGCAGCAAAGGCAAAATCCGCTGGTTTCAAAGTCATGAACGTTGCCGAAGCAGCAGCTTGGGGTGATGTGATTATGATGCTTACGCCTGATGAATTGCAGGCTGATATTTATGAACAAGAGATCGCCAATCATATTCGCCCGGGTGCAGCACTCGCCTTTGCCCATGGCTTGAATGTTCATTTTGATCTGATTGTTCCAGCAGATAATATTGATGTTATTATGATTGCCCCTAAAGGCCCCGGTCATACCGTGCGCGGTGAATACGTAAAAGGTGGCGGCGTGCCATGCTTGTTGGCGGTGCATCAGGATGCATCAGGCAATGCCCATGATGTTGGCCTCTCTTATGCGTCTGCAATTGGTGGTGGCCGTTCAGGTATTATCGAAACTACATTCCGTCAGGAATGCGAAACTGACCTGTTTGGTGAACAGGCCGTGCTTTGTGGCGGGCTTTGTGAGCTGATTAAGGCTGGATTTGATACTCTGGTTGATGCTGGGTATGACCCGGAAATGGCTTATTTTGAATGCTTGCATGAAGTCAAACTGATTGTTGATCTGATTTATGAAGGCGGCATTGCGAATATGAACTATTCCATCTCTAACACCGCTGAGTATGGGGAATATGTTTCAGGCCCACGCGTCATCACAGATGAAACAAGGGCAGCAATGCGTGGCATTCTGGCTGATATTCAGTCTGGAAAGTTTACGCGTGATTGGATGCTAGAAAATAAAGCTCGCCAATCTTCGTTTAAGGCCACGCGTCGTCAGCACGCCAGCCACAGAATTGAAGCCGTTGGTGAAACCCTTCGTGGGATGATGCCATGGATTGGTGCTAATCGTCTGGTTGATAAATCCAAAAACTAATCTCGCTTCTGGCTGGATTTAGCCACATTTCTGTATTAAAACATGATATTCGGTTCCGATGAGCCGAATATCTGTTTATTATGGTGTTGTGCTTTTTAGGGGCAAAATGCAATAACGCAGATAGATTTGTCAATTTAAGGGGGCGGCATCGCCGTTTAGCCATTATGTTCAATATGATTCGAGGTCTGTTTTCCAACGATCTGGCAATTGACCTTGGGACAGCTAACACGCTTGTTTATGTCAGAGGTCAGGGCATTATCCTTAATGAGCCATCGGTTGTCGCCATTGCGCAAGTTAAAGGTAAGCAACAAGTGCTGGCGGTGGGTGATGAAGCCAAAGAAATGCTAGGGAAAACCCCTGGCAATATTCGTGCTATTCGGCCTATGGCAGACGGCGTTATTGCTGATTTTGAAGTTGCAGAAGAAATGATCAAGCATTTCATCCGCAAAGTGAATGGCAAAATGCCATTGTCTAGCCCACAGGTTATTATCTGTGTGCCATCAGGATCAACCGCCGTAGAACGCAGAGCCATTCAAGAATCCGCAGAATCAGCAGGCGCAAGACGCGTATATTTGATTGAAGAGCCAATGGCGGCGGCAATCGGCGCTGGCTTGCCAGTAACCGAACCATCAGGTTCCATGGTCGTTGATATTGGTGGCGGCACGACGGAGGTGGCTATTCTGTCCCTTGGTAACATTGTTTATGCTCATTCAGTTCGGGTTGGCGGTGATAAGTTTGATGAAGCCTTGATCAGCTACATGCGGCGGACGCATAACCTGTTGATTGGGGAATCCACCGCTGAACGGATCAAAAAAGAAATCGGCATTGCTCAAAAACCCCAAGGGTCCACAGGCCGCAAGGAAACCGTGCGTGGTCGTGACCTGGTTAATGGTGTTCCAAAAGAAATTATTATTACCCAATCACAAGTTGCTGACGCCCTGTCGGATTCAATTCGCCAGATTGTTGAAGGGGTTAAGGTTGCGCTCGAACAGACACCGCCTGAACTAGCGGCAGATATTGTGGAAAAGGGCATTGTCCTTACTGGTGGTGGTGCGCTTTTGAATGAAATTGATAGTGTTATCCGTGAAGCAACGGGTCTGCCTATTTCTATTGCTGATGATCCGCTAACTTGTGTTGCTCTTGGAACGGGGCGCTGTCTTGAGGAAATGAAAACCCTTCAGAATGTTCTGGTGGGAGCCTATTAGGGGAAATCGCATTGCCCAACATTGCGACGGAGCGAAAGAAAGGACGTCGGTCCGGTGGTCTGCTCACGCATCTGATTATTTTTATTGTCTGCGTGGTCTTAATGATGGCAGGCAAGGCCGATATTTCGGCGATGAACTCCTTGCGCAGTATGGTGGCAGGATTTTTTACCCCTTTGGCTGAGGCGGTTAGCGTCCCTTTTCGAGCCCTAGGCATTATGATTGACGGCATTGAAAATGTTGCCCAACTGCGCGAAGAAAACAATACCCTCAAAGAAGAAGTCCAAAACCTCCGCCGCTGGGAAAACGAAGTGGCGGTGTTGCTAGCTGAAAATCGCCAATTGCGCGCTTTAAGCAAATTTCCTGTGCCTGAAGGTATGAATGCTGTTTCTGCGCGTGTTATCGCCATTAATGCGGATAGTTTTGCCCATGCTGTCATGATTGATGTTGGGGCAAAAGACGGCATTAACAAAGGGGATACGGTTACGACCATGGATGGTCTGGTTGGGCTGGTCGTTGAGGTGGGTGAGTTTTACGCCCAAGTTCTGCTGATCACAGATCTTAATGCGATGATCCCTGTTATTCTTTCAGGCACATCATGGCCTGCGGTGACCGCAGGGGTTAATGCCAGTCTGCTTGATCTACGATTTGTTCCCGGTCAGGCGGAAATTAAACAAGGTGAGCTTGTTCAGACGTCTGGGCATGGCGGGTTGATCCCTGCTGGCCTACCTGTTGGCAAAGTGATTCAGATTACAGATCAGCGTATTCGCGTTAAACCGGTTGTGGATTTAGAGCGCCTTAGTTTTGTTACTGTGCTGAGCTGGCCAAAAGAAAACGATATGCCTAGGGACGATGTGTTTAATCAAAGCTATTCGCCTTTGCCTGATGATACCAATAGCTTTAGTCTTGAAGGGATAAACGCGTTTGGTCAAAAGGTAGGTGATGCCGCAGAAGAGGAGCAATAGGCATGCCAATTAGCTCTATTGCATCCCCACCTACGCTGCAGCATCAATGCGTTAACTTTGCCCTGATGTTTATTGTTGCCTTTGCTGAAATCGCGCTGGCATATTTTCCTTTATTTTTTGGGGTTTCCCCTAAGCTATTGATTACTATCGTATTTTTAATAGCGATCTACGATGAAGAACAGAATCATTTCATCAACCTTATTGGCGTTGGTTTGATTTATGACATGATGCAATCAGCGCCTCTTGGTTATACCTCTGGGGCAATGATTTTGGTTAATCTCTTTGGCATCCTATCGCGGCATCGGCTTAAAAATGTCCAGCAATCTTTGATATGGCTAGAATACGCAGCGCTTATGGTTACCGTGATGCTCTATACTTGGATTTGCATTGTTTTGATTAATCAGGGCTTTCCTGCAGTCATGCCACTGGTGTTTCAGTATAGCGTAACGGTTTTGCTGTTTCCAATTATGATTGGAATTTATAAATTAGAATTGTCCTTAATGGAATTGATACGCAGGTTGAAATGATCACTCGTAAGGCAAAGCAGTTTGAGCATACCTTGTCGCGGCGATCCTTATTGCTAGCTGGTGGGCAGGTGGCATTGACTTCTGCCTTGGTAGGACGATTGTTCTATTTACAGATCATGGAATCAAGCCGTTATGAGGCATTATCAAATCGGAACCGGTTTGATTATAAAATGTTGCCGCCCTCGCGTGGACGCATTTTTGATAGCAAAGGCCGTCTTCTTGCTGGAAATGCAGAGGCCTATGCCCTGAATATTGTGCCAAGCTATACAAAAGACCTTTATCAGTCTTTACGCGCCTTATCTGAACTGATCAAATTAGATCATCTTTACATCGACGAATTAATGGAAAAGGCAGAAAAGCAACCATCTTATCTGCCGCTTATTATTCGTGATGATTTGACCCAGCGTGAGGTCGCAAGGGTCGTGGTAAGAGGCCCTGAATTACCGGGTGTGAGTTTTGACCGCATTGAAAAGCGCATCTATCCGCAAGGCTTGCTGACAGGGCATTTGACAGGCTATGTGGGGCGGGTAAGCGAGGATGATATCACCTCTGGCCGTGTATTGCCCAACATGGTGAATATGCAAAATGGCAAATCTGGTGTTGAGCGTGCCCTTGAGGAAGAACTAAGGGGGCTGCCGGGGCAAGAAAGGGTGTTGGTAAATGCCCTTGGCCGACCAATTAAAAAATCCATAGAAGAAGCGGCAACCCCTGGCACGGATATCAAACTTACAATTGATATTAATCTGCAATCCTATGCGACCAGTATTCTTCGCAGGGGTCGTAACAAACCAATTTCTTACAGTGATCCCAAGGTGCAGCGTGCTTTGGCGGCAGACCCTGAACTGGCAAGTGCGGTGTCAGAAACAGAAGGCTTTGTTTTTGAAGACAGCCTTGGGCGTGTTGTGCCACCAGAAACAGGATCGATTGTTGTCATAGATATTGAAACAGGGGCACTTAAGACCATTGTTTCAACCCCTACATTTGATCCAAACATTCTGTCCCGCCGGATCAGCAACGCGGACTGGGGCACACTGGTTAATCACCCGCGCATTCCCTTATTAGACCGAAGCATTAAAGGGCAATATGCCCCTGGATCAACCTTTAAGATGATCGTTGCGCTAGCGGCTTTAGAGGCTGGCATTATCAATGAAAAGACACGCTTCTTTTGCTCAGGTCATAAAGATGTGGGTAATGCCCGGTTTCATTGCTGGTTCAAATATGGGCATGGCAATGTCAATGTGATTAATGCGCTTGAACAGTCTTGTGATGTGTTTTTCTATGAATTGGCACTGAAAACAGGAATACAGCGCATCGCCAGTATGGCAAAGATATTCGGGATCGGACTGCCGACAGATGTTTTGATACCGGGGGAAAAACCCGGGCTAATGCCTGATAAAAAATGGAAAGAACAAAACATTGGTCAGGTTTGGACCCCCGGAGAAACAGTGGTGGCCTCAATCGGTCAGGGTTATGTGTTAACAACCCCCATTCAGTTAGCTGTGATGATGGCTCGTCTTGCTAATGGAAAGTTTCAGATCAGCCCACAACTAAAGCAAGGGACGCCAGCCCCTGATGCCCCTGAGATTGGGGTTTCAGAAGCTTCCCTGTCTATAATCAGGCGTGGTATGGAGGCTGTGCTAGACGGCAAGAAAGGAACCGCACGAAATTATCAGCTGGACCTCGACGGGGTTAAAATGGCTGGCAAAACCGGCACCGTTCAGGTTAAACGGATCACCAAAGCTGAACGTGATCGCGGCATTGTAGATAACATGGATAGGCCTTGGAAACTCAGGGATCATGCCCTTTTTGTTGGTTACGCGCCAATGGATAAGCCAAAATATGCTATCGCTGTTGTTGTAGAGCATGGCGGTTCGGGGTCATCCGCTGCCGCGCCAGTGGCAAGAGATATCATGACCTATTTGTTTGAGCAGAACTTATGAAAAAACTGATCAGTCCACGGCATGTTCCTACTTTTTCCACGCCGTTGCACAGCAATACTGGTGCGACCACAGGATGGTTTCGGGCTATCCCATGGCTAATGATTTTTGTGCTGATGATGATTGGCATGGTTGGGGTTTTGTCCCTTTACTCTGCTGCACATGGGGCTTGGCGCCCTTGGGCTTCCATGCACGCTATTCGGTTGGGGCTTGGCTTTACCTTAATGATGGTGGTTGCCATGATCCCCATTCATTTTATTCGCCGCTACGCCATCTTATGGTGGGTATTGGCGATCATGCTCTTAGCGGTGCTAGAGGTTATCGGAACAGGCAAAGGGGGGGTGCAACGTTGGGTTTCTATTGCCGGATTTAATTTACAGCCGTCCGAGCCAGCGAAACTGGCTGTCATCGTTATGCTAGCAGCCTATTTTCATGGGCTTTATCCCGATATGCTTAGATATATCCGAACTTATATTCCGGCAATTTTGATTATCATGATCCCATTTACTCAAGTGCTCTTACAGCCGGATCTGGGCACGTCGCTAATGTTGTTGCTAGCCGCTTCGGTGGTAATCTTTGCTGCTGGGATACCGCGCTGGATGGTGATGACGGTATTTGGTTTGGTGCTTGCGGCGATACCAATTGGATGGTCGATGCTTTACCCTTATCAGAAAAGCCGAATTATGGTGTTTCTTAATCCTGATCTTGATGCGCTTGGCGCTGGTTATCAGATCACGCAATCCAAAATTGCCTTGGGCAGTGGCGGTGTTGTTGGCAAAGGCTATCTACAAGGCAGTCAAAGCCATCTGGATTTTCTGCCTGAACGCCAGACGGATTTCATCTTTACCATGATTGGTGAGGAGTTTGGATTTTTTGGCTGCATTTATGTCATTGGACTTTATACAGCGTTGATCTTTCTTCTGATCCGATACAGTTTTGCCATGAAGATTAATTTTTCTAGATTGCTGGTCATAGGTGTCGCTGCGATGATCAGTTTTTATGTGACTGTCAATATTGCTATGGTATCTGGAATGTTGCCGGTGGTAGGCGCGCCATTGCCCTTAATTTCTTATGGCGGTACAGCCATGATGACTGTTTTTCTTGGCCTTGGTCTGGTGATTAGTGCCATGCTGAATGAAAAGGATGTTCATGACTGATGGTCAGACCGCCTGCTAAGCCTAATCATCAGCGCCAAAACCTTGTGGCCAAACCCTCACAGCGTCTTGCTCTTACTCCTGCCATGCGGCAATCCTTAAGGCTTATGTCATGGCGCAATCATCAGATCACCCGATTTGTTCGGGATTTGGCAGCCAATAACCCTTTTATTGAAGTTGACTACCCCGCCTCTGTTATCCGCAAGCCTGATGATCCTAGGTTGGAAACTGCCTTTTCTGCTGCAATGGCGATAGACCGTGTGGAAATATCCTTAACCGCGCATCTCATAAATGAGATTTCTTTATTGCTTCCTTCTGGTCGTGATCGGGCGGTAGCCATGGCATTGGTGGAACATATTACCCCTGCTGGTTGGTTAGAACTCGCGGCAAAGGAAACCGCCGCAAGTCTAGGCGTAACTGGCGACGAATATGAACACCTCATCACGCGACTGCAACATATGGAACCGGTGGGGTTATTTGCCCGAAATCTCTCAGAATGTTTGGCGCTTCAGCTTAAAGATCGCGGTGATTATGACAGCGTAATGGAACGCTTGTTGCCGCATTTATCCCTTTTGCTTGAGGGAGGGCAGGATGCTTTGGTTAAAGCCACAGGATTACCCCTTGATCAGGTGCAATCAGGTCTCTCTCGCTTGCGTCAGCTAGACCCCAAGCCAGGGGCTAGATTTCAGCATGATGACGGAGATATTTTTAGGCCTGATGTGATAATTTCTAAGCAAGATGATGGTTATGACATTGCCCTTAATAAAGCTAATTTGCCAAGTGTTCGTGTGGCAGAGGATATGTTTGATGATGCAGATTTAAAACCGATTCTGCAAAAAGCCAGAGCAGAAGTTAGCGTCCTTAACGCGGCTTTATCTTCACGTGCAAATATGCTTTTGGCTTTGACTAGATTTGTTGTCACCAAGCAAGCTGGGTATCTAAAAGAAGGGGATGTGGCGCTTCTGCCTCTCACCATGAAAACGGCTGCTCAACATCTTGATTGTCATGCCAGTACGATTACGCGTCTGGTTAAAGATAAACTGATCCTAACGCCCCGCGGCATGGTGCCTCTGGCTGATTTTTTCAGCTCATCCGTTGTGAATGCAATAGGCAAAGAAATTGCCAGCCGTGCCATTTCCGCAAGCATTGTTTCAGCCATTGAAGGAGAAGAAAAGGCCCATCCGCTATCTGATCCTGATCTCGTGGTGATGATCAAACACAGCTTTGGATTGACCCTCACGCCAAGGGCTATTGCCAAGCACCGCGCAAGGCTTCATATTGCTAAAGCGTCGGAACGTCGCTTACCCTATATGTAATGGTCATATGGCTTCAACATATAACCATTAAAGTCCGGTTTGGACGAAACGCGATATGTATTTAGGTAGCTTTAGGTATTTGCCATGATCTTTTCCTTTTTTCCTCGGCCAAAACAGTTTTTTCTGTCGTTGTTGTTCTGGATTATTTGCGCCACCTTATTTTGGAATATCAGCGTCAGTGATTTTTTGACCTTGCTGTTTGGTCAGACACCAGATGATGGTGGGGAAGCGGTGCTTGCTACCTCAACTCGCCTAGTGGCTCTGGTTCTGTATCTTGGGGTGATGGCGGCGGCATTTTTAGGGTTTTGGTCGCTTGATCGTGACTGCTGGCAAGGCCGTCCTGTGTTGGTTCTGACAACTGGCATCATTTGGTTGGCTTTGACCTATCTGATTTGGTCAACCACCTTTGGCGGTATCATGGCGGCTTTAGGCATGCCAATCATTTCCCCAGAAGAACCCGTGATTGGGCTTGGATTTTTTGTTACCTCGGACTTTCTGATTTTCTATGTCTATTTTGCCTTACTAACAGGGCTATTTTATTTATTCTGGCAAATCTATGCGCCCCATAAATGGGGGAAATGGTCGATCCTTGGTTCAGCGTTTATTCTTTTTAACACCTATTTTGGGGTTCAAGTATCAGTTGCGATTAACCATTGGCGCAGGCCATTTTTTGATATGTTGCAATCCACTTTGCAAACCCCTGGCACCTACACGCAATGGGATTTTTATAGTGGCCTGCTGACCTTCACCAATATCGCGATGGTGGCAGTGTTTATCTTTACCCTGACGCGATTTTTTGTCAGCCATTATATCTTTCGTTGGCGGACAGCGATGAATGATTACTACCTCAGCCATTGGACAAAGCTTCGCCAAGTAGAAGGGGCATCTCAGCGTATTCAAGAGGATACCATGCGTTTTGCGACCATCATGGAAGACCTTGGGGTCAGTGTGATTGATGCTCTTATGACATTATTTGCGTTCTTGCCAATCTTGCTTAGCCTGTCGGTTTATGTTGATGAATTACCCATTTTGGGGGCTATTCCTAATCCATTGGTGTGGTCATCTATTGTTTGGGCTGTTTTTGGCACAATCCTATTGGCGGTGGTTGGCATTAAATTGCCAGGACTGCAATTCCGCAATCAGCGTGTGGAAGCGGCGTTCAGAAAAGAGTTGGTTTATGGTGAGGATGATGACACGCGCGCACAACCGCCTACGGTGCATCAGTTGTTCAATAATGTCAGACGAAATTATTTTCGCATTTATTTTCATTATGTGTATTTCAACGCGACCCGTAATTTGTATTTTCAGGCGGATAACATTTTTCCCTTTGTTATTCTTGTGCCAACCTTTGTCATGGGCAAGATCACGTGGGGGATTTTTCAACAAATCCTAACCGCCTTTGGGCAAGTGGCTAATTCTTTTCAGCTCGTGGTTGCGGCATGGCCAACGATTGTTGAGTTGCTTTCTATCTTTAAGCGTCTGAAAGGCTTTGAGGCAGTTTTATACGATAAACCCCTGCCAGATCTGGATCAGGAGTTTTTGGCCGGAACTGATACGGATGCCTAATTGCCGTTAAGCCGTGTGGTGGAAAACCCTGTGCGAGTAGGAATAATTTCTACTTTGCCCCCTGTTTTGATCACATGGTCACCGCCAACAACTGCCTCTGGTTTATAATCGCCGCCCTTGATAAGAACATCTGGATTAAGGGCGGTGATGAGATCATATGGCGTGTCCGTGTCAAAAATGACCACGGCATCTACCTCAGGCAAAGCAGCAAGGGCACTGGCGCGATCCCCTTCATTTTGGATGGGCCGATTTGCCCCTTTAAGACGCCGAGTTGAAGCGTCGCTGTTAAGCCCAACGATGAGGCGATCACCAGCTTTTCTTGCCTCACCCAACAGCCAAATATGCCCAGGGTGAAGGCAATCAAAACAGCCATTAGTAAAGACAACGGTCTCTCCAGCCTCTTTCCATTCTTTGGTTTTAGTTACGGTCATATCTAAACTAGGGGGCATGTGGTGATGCGCCCATGCTAATATTTCACCTGGGGTTGTTGTGGCTGTTCCTGTTTTCCCAACTACAACCCCTGCGGCGACATTGGCTAGATACGCGGCCTCAATCAGATCAGCACCAGCACTAATAGCGGCGCCAAGGCTTGCGATCACGGTATCACCAGCGCCGGAGACATCATAAACAGACCTTGCAATGCTAACCGCATGAAAGGGTTCTGCCCCCATCCGGCAGACCATTATGCCATTGGCACTTAAAGTGATCATTAAGGCGCCGATACCTGTCGTGGTGAGAATGCGTTGTGCGGCGGCATCCAGCGCGTTAATATCCATGGCGTTTGGTGGTGCAATATCCCACTGCCGACAGAATGCATGAAACTCAGATATATTGGGGGTGAGAATATCAACACCATGATAAAGATTGGCGTCACTTTTTTTGGGGTCCATCAAAACCTGAAACTGATCGCGCCGCTTATGCCCTAACACCATGTCAATCAGAGGTTTTTCAATCATGCCTTTGTTATAATCCGAAAGAATGACTGTATTAGCACCATCAAGCGCATCAGCAATTTGCTTTTGTATTTTGCTCTGCATAGATGATGAAAAGGACTGGGTGTCTTCGAGATCTACTCTTAACAATTGTTGCCCATTTGCCGTAAAGCGCGTTTTTGTGGTGGTTGGCCTGGTATTTTCCCGCAAAAGCTTTGCTGTAATGCTAGGTTCCTCAGATAGACATGTTTTCAATTTATCGGCGTCATCATCATCCCCAGTCATCCCAATAAGGGTAACCCGTGACCCTAAATGCGCCAAGTTACGAGCAACATTTGCTGCGCCGCCGGGCATATCCCTGACCACAGTCTGATTAAGGACAGGGATAGGAGCCTCAGGGGAGATACGGTTTACTTCACCACTGACAAAGCGATCCAGCATCACATCACCAATGACTACGATATTTTGATCCTGAATGGCAGAAATAATACTGCCTGATCGGCTAGCTAAAACATGATGCTCTGTCATGTCTTCCCCTTTTCGCGTTTGCGGTATGCAGCGGCTCCATGTTCCAGGGTTTGTGCGGTTGCCCGAACAATGACCAGATCATCATCAGCCACATTATCGGTGATGGTGCTTCCTGCGCCAATCATGGCGCCATTGCCAATTTCCACCGGTGCAACAAGGGCGGTATTTGATCCAATAAAGGCATCTGCCCCAATACGCGTCATCGCCTTTTGGAAACCGTTATAGTTACAAGTGATGGTGCCAGCGCCAATATTTGCCCCTGTGCCAATTTCTGCATCGCCCAGATAAGTCAGATGGTTCGCTTTTGCCATTGCCCCCATGGTGACATTCTTGGTTTCAACAAAATTACCAATCTTGACGCCTTCTTCTAAAACCGTTCCGGGACGAAGGCGCGCATAAGGGCCAATGACCGCGCATGCGCCAATCACAGCGCCTTCGATATGACTAAAGGATTTGATTTCTGCCCCATTACCAACAGATACCCCCGGGCCAATTATCACATTTGGATGAACAATCACATCTTCGGCCAGCATGGTGTCAGCGCTAAGAAAAACGGTTTCCGGCGCAATAAGTGTTGCCCCATTCATCATGGCGCGATGCCGCAGACGGTGTTGAACAATGCCCTCTGCTTTGGCTAGGTCAACGCGTGAATTGATACCAAGAACATCATCTTCATCTGCCTGAGCATAGCCAATTGATCGTCCGGTGTGATGTGCCTTTGCAACAATGTCGGTCAGGAATTTTTCATTTGTCTTTTCGTTGAACCCAATCTGATCCAGCAGTTCAAAAAGAAGCGGCATTTTGACTGCCATCAGGCCACTATTACAGAGCCGGATAGCTTTATTCGTCGCATCTGTTTCCTTTTCTTCTATGATTGCGGTCACATTCCCCTGTGCGTCTGTGATCAGACGACCATATCCGGTGGGGTCATCCGCCATAAATCCAAGACAGCATAAATCATGGCCGTGATCACGGATGGATGCGATTAAGGCATCAAAACAATCTGCTGAAATCAGAGGCGTATCAGCAAAAGCAATAATAGCAATTCCATTTTTCCCCTTTAGCAGGTCTTTTGCCGCCTCAACCGCATGACCTGTGCCCATAGGGGGGTCTTGGATAGCGATGGAAAGGGGGATGTGTCCATCTTTGGCAAGGGATTTGGTATAATCACTAACCTGACTACTATCAGCGCCAACGACAACAACACCATCCTGGGCTCCTGCCGCAGAAACGCTATCTAACACCCAGTCAAGAAGCGGTTTCCCCGCGAGACGGTGGAGAGGTTTTGGCAGGTTGGAGCGCATACGCGTGCCCTTACCTGCGGCAAGAATAATAGCCGTGAATGTCATGCCGTGATTATATGATCTAAAGCACAATAAGAAAAGACCGGATCGGTATGAACACCTATCAAATCAAACAACAGAGAATGTGATATTGCATCTTCGCCCTCTGAAGGCGTATATAGAAAGACGATAGTGATGATTATGAACAGAAGGGAAATGCTATGTGCGGTATCATAGGCGCCATTGGTTATCCTCATGCGGCTGACGCCTTGCTTCAAGGGCTGCGGCGTTTGGAATATCGGGGTTATGATTCTGCTGGTATCGCTGTCAGCACAAAAACAGGTTTTGATGTTCGGCGCGCTGTAGGCAAATTGAATGCACTAGCTGATGTACTCAGCGCCTCACCACTAAAAGGCAGCACAGGCATAGGTCATACCCGATGGGCTACCCATGGCGGGGTGAGAATTGAAAATGCACATCCAATCCTGGCCCAAAATCGGGTCGCCGTGGTACATAACGGGATCATTGAAAATCACCGTAAAATTCGGCAAGACCTAGAAGCCAAGGGGTGCAAATTCACCAGTGATACCGACACAGAAGTGCTGGCCCATTTATTTGTCGAAGCGATGGATGGCACTGATAATTTGCATGATGCTACCGCAAAGGTTTTAGATCAGATCGAAGGCGCCTATGCCTTTGTTGTCATGACTATGGATTATCCTGATCAGCTTGCGATAGCGCGCCAAGCTTCACCTTTGGCAGTCGGCCTAACGGATGAGGCTATTTTTGTTGGTTCGGATGCTATCGCTATGGGCGATGTGACCCAAAAGATCATTTTTCTCAAAGATGGGGATTATGGCACCATTTCGAATGATCAGGTGCATCTGAGTGATAGCAATGGTCAAACTGTCAATCGTGAGGTCGTAGTAGTTGCCGCCAGCCCTGGTCTGGTATCAAAAGAAGGCTATCATCATTTCATGGAAAAAGAGATCCATGAACAGCCAGACGCGGTTCTGCATACCCTCAGCGCTCTGTCTGACAGCGATGGGGGCTTTCATCTGCCTCAACCCATCGATTTTAGGAAACTTACCGGCATAGCCTATTTAGCGGCCGGGACGAGCTATCATGCTGGGCTTGTTGGGCGCTACTGGATGGAGCATCTGGCGGATCTTCCGGTGGTGACAGAAATCGCGTCCGAGTTTCGATATCGCCATCCTTCTCTTCGTCAGATCAACCTCGCCCTTGGTATATCTCAATCAGGGGAGTCTCTCGATACTCTCATGGCATTACGCTATATGGCGGAAAAAGGGGTGGATACTGCCGCGCTAGTCAATGTTGACACATCAACCATGGCAAGGGAATCCGGTGTTCAACTTATGACTCGTGCGGGTCCTGAAATTGGCGTTGCTAGCACCAAATCCTATATGGCGCAGTTGACGGTTTTGTTAATCCTTGCGGCGGTGGCGGGGCATCAACGCGGTGTGATCCATGATCAGCGTAGGCAAGAAATTGAAGGGATGCTGGCAAGCTTGCCGCGTCTGTTGGGCGAAACTATGGCGTGCTCGGATGCAATCAAGCCAATGGTGGCGCGTCTGGCAAAGGCTAAGTCTTGCCTTTATTTGGGCCGAGGAACATTGTATCCGCTAGCGCTAGAGGGCGCGTTAAAGCTCAAGGAATTAAGTTATATTCACGCTGAGGGTTACGCCGGCGGTGAGATGAAACACGGGCCTATTGCTCTGATCGAAGAAGGATTGCCTGTGGTTGCCATTCTTGCGGATGATGAGCATCTGGGCAAGATGATTAGCAATGTTGTTGAGGCTAAGGCACGCGGAGCAGACATTCTCTTGGTAGCAACAGATAGCGCGGCGCGGCAAGCAGCCAGCGAATCCCCAGAGCTGGTTGAAACGCTGGTTACTGTCCCAGATTGTGACCCTTTGTTAGCGCCATTACTGTTAAGCCTTCCTATTCAGTTTCTGGCCTATCTGACCGCGGTGCATAAAGGTACCGATGTCGATCAACCTCGTAATCTGGCTAAATCCGTGACCGTGGAGTAAGTCGGAACAGTGATTATTTTTCAGAGAACTGGCAACAGTTCCTCTGTTTTTCCGTAACTTTTTCCTCCTTTAACCTCACTCACAGGATAAACAAACGTAACTGGACTGAGGAACAACAACGCAATCACGATCTCATAAAATCACTTCACGATGGTGGTATGGGATATAGAAAGATTGCAGATTATCTCAACACAAACGGCATCAAGACTGTCAGAGGAAACACTTGGAAAAACACCCAAGTGTTCTCAGTCTTAAAAAGACATCAACAAAAGTTAGATAGAGAAGAAGTCAGAGAAACACCATCGGACATTGAGTTCGGAACGATGGAGTTGATTTGGGAAAAGGTGTCCGTGTAGGGGGTAGGGAAGTGCAATCAACTTTCACTACGATTTGGGGGGAGTGGCATATCTTTATCTATACATAACCATCTTTATAGATTGCAAAATGATTGTCAGTTTGATGGGGGTATCTTTACGAAAACAACCTCACAATGTTCTTATTCCACCAATTTACAAAACTAACATCCACTATTTCTTCTTTGTCATAGAGAACATCACCATTATCAAGTTTTGACACTTTCAAGATTCCCATTTTTCCTGTCAGTTTCATTGGATCATCTGTAATGACAGACTTTGGAACAATTTGGTTTTTTCCATCAAAACAAAAACCTTCAACTTTGTAGTTTTCCATCACGCAACCTCCCTCACATTGAGAACCTTCACGATTTCAGAGTTCTCATAGTTGTCATTCAACCGATTCCAAAATGTCTCATAACGATCCTCAACCTCATAAGGGGTGCGGCAGTCTGCAAACATCTCGTTTTCTTCCGTGTCGATGATTTCATCTCGTGTCCAACAACTAAAGTTGTCATCATTCATCTTTGGAACATATCCATCCTTAAGTCGGACAATGTTCATTCCTGTAACAATAAACTTCATTTTATTTCTCCTTGTTTTCCTAACTTACATACTCAGTATAGAGATTTTTGGCATGGGTATCGATTTACATTATTATGTTATCTTGATTTCGATACCCATTTTAACCCAATCGTTCTAGAACGAATCACGCAATGCACACCGTAAAAGGAACTCCTTCCCTCCAATACAAAACGCAAAGTTGAAACCATTTCCTTCGACTGAAGCACCAATACCCTTGTAAGGGTTCTCAGCAGAGGGATCATCTAACTGACTCTGCATCTGTTCCAATGCATCCATTAAGAACATTCGCATAGGCAGCATCTCTTCAAAACTGAATTCACCAGTGTAGTTTTCTAAGTTGTAACTCTTCATTTTCTTTCCCCTTTCATGGGATGTTTTGGAGGAGACTGTCTCCTCACTTTCTATATTCATCTTAAATCATTGGAAGAAGGATATCGATTTGACTAATAAGATTTAATTAAATTCGATACCCTATTTCTTTCAAATTGTTATGCGACCTCCTTCATGTTTCCAACGTGATAAAGAACTGCGTTAACAATTCCTTTGTTGTACTCATCCGTTTTTTCGTCATCGTCAAACGTCTCACCGAA
>JAQCJL010000170.1 GCA_027593125.1 Pseudomonadota bacterium
TGCGGCTTTGAGTTGATTGCCGCGCGTGACAGACAATGTGGTCGCAATAAGAGGGCGCTCAACCTCAGCCATGAAACGATCATAAATGCCATTCATGGGCAAAACACCATCATGGGCATCAAAGAACCGGCTAATTTGATGCGATATCAATTGTGAAAGATTCTGTTCATCCTTGCCTGCAAGCGCTCGATTGCTATTGCCATCTGTGAGTAACGCCAAATCCAGATGCTTCTGGTCAATCACATCATCATCAACCAAAACCAAAAGCCGGCGCACCAAATTTTCTAATTCCCTAACATTTCCGGGCCAATCATGACGCTTCAGGCTTACCATAGCCGCCTCGCTAAAGGGCTTTCCCCTTAACCCTTGATGCTTTGACTTCTCAGTAATATGAGCAATCAAATCTGGGATATCTTCGGGCCTTTCCCGAAGCGGCGGTAAGGCAATAGGAACAACATTTAAACGGTAAAATAAATCCTGACGAAACAGACCATTATCAATTTGATGGTGCAAGTTCTTATGGGTTGCAGCAATGATGCGGGTATTGGCGCGAACAGTAGCTCTGCCTCCGACTCTGGTGAACTCACCATCTTGCAAAACCCGTAGTAGACGTGTTTGGGTATCAATAGGCATATCCCCAATTTCATCCAGAAATAGCGTGCCACCTGAGGCTTGCTCAAAACGGCCCGTCGTCGTTTTATCCGCGCCAGTAAAAGCCCCTTTCTCATAACCAAACAGTTCAGATTCAATAAGATCATGGGGGATTGCTGCCATATTCAAGGCAACAAAGGGTTGTTCCCGACGCGCCCCAAGATTATGAATGGCTCTGGCAACCACTTCTTTGCCTGACCCAGATTCGCCCGTAATCGTCACTGTTAGATCGGTTGCCATTAGCCGCGCAATTATACGGTAAATCTCTTGCATCGCTCGTGACTTGCCAATAATGGGGCTAGGGTCTTGCTTTACCAGATGAGGGCCTTTTCCATTGCGCACAGGCTTTCCCATCGTTGCAAACGCTGTCCCTCTAGCATCAGGTACGGCTTGCCCAGCTATAGGGTCATTTGTTGAAACGTCAGCGGCGTAGTCATCTTGGGGTGTGACGGCTTGGGATTTCTTTTGGATCAAACCCTCTACTGTCTTGATTAAGTCCTCTAGCGGAAAGGGTTTAGGCAAATACGCGTCCACCTCATGTTCGCGGGTTTTAACCGCTGTCAAAAGCGTTGATTGTGCGCTCATGATGATAATTGCCAAATCTGGTCGTGCCATCTTGATCTGTTTCATCTGTTCAAGGGCATTGCCATCAGGAAACATGACATCGCAAACTAAAACCGCAATATCTTTGTCTGAGATTTGGGCTATCAACTCAGCAATAGTCACCGCTGTTTCAACGCGATACTCTTTACGCCGCAAGGCTTCTTTCAGAACTAAAGACAATGAGGGATCATCATCTGCCAAAAGAATTTTTACCTCATCCCAAATCATGAAATCGCCCTCGTAATTGGCAGATTAATTTGAAATGCTGTTTCTCCATCCTGGTCGCTCACATCAACAGACCCACCATGATCAGCAATAATACCAGCAACAAGAGATAACCCTAAGCCAGTGCCATCAGGTTTACTGGTCACAAAAGGATCAAAAAACCGCGATTTAATCGTCTCAGGGATACCACTTCCGCGATTGATAACAATCACCCCTAACATCGACATCTGACTATTTTCCTGATCGGATATCTTTAGTTTCGAGCCAAGATTATAAATAGTTTTAATGATGATTTTATCTTTAATATCTGATGCTTCACAGGCATTTTTAATTAAATTTATTAATGCTTGAATAAGCAAATCGCGATCCCCATATGTGTCCGGCAAAGACGGATCAAAGATCTTTTCAAACTCATAACCATCACCAAAACTTTGGCTTGCGACATCAAGACAATGATCAACAATCTCATGGATATTAAGAGGCTGGCGACTAATGGCGTTCCCCACCGCCAGAGATTCCATGCGGTTAATGAGATGGGTCACACGATCCGCTTCGGCAATAATCAAATGCGTTAACCGCTCACGCCCTTTGGCATCTTTACTGCCTTCTAACAGCTCCGCCGCGCCTCTGATACCCGCTAAAGGGGTTTTAATCTCATGCGCCAGTAATGATGCAAAAGAGGACATCCGCCGGGATGAACCGCGAAACTGTTCTTGCCCACGCAGACGTTCTGCAAGTGATCGTTCTTGGATCAATAAAACCACATGCCCAGACCGTTCAATCAGTGGTGATAAATGAAGATTTATCAAACGATTACCCAAAATAGGGCTGGCAATTTCTATCCCTTGATCACTAACGCTGGCTGAACTCAAACGGGTTTTAGCAATCATATCCAGCACTGGCGAAGACGAGGGAAACAGATTACCAATATTCTGCCGCATCAGTATCTTTCGTCCAGTCTGAAAAAACTCTTCTGCAGCGGTATTAATTTCCACCAAATGATTTTGGCTGTTCACCACCAGCAAAGGAAAACTCATAGAATTGAGAACCATATCGGATATATCTGAAGCAGGCATCATGGTCATCAGGCCACCTCATCCAAATCCTGACATCGGGCAAACCAGTTATCCATCGCCGCAAACACCAGATTAGCATCGGTAGTGTTATTAGCCACTTGCCGCATCTCAGCAGCAT
>JAQCJL010000171.1 GCA_027593125.1 Pseudomonadota bacterium
CCAGCCGGTGACATGGGGCGGGATCTATCAAGATGAAACGGCCGATTTGCCAAATTTGCGTGCCGCTATGCAAATGCGTAATGCCAATAATCAAACGATTAATGGCTTGCTTGTTCGCATGATCCGGCAAGTGAACTGGTCAGATACCAATATTGATCTTGCTCCCTTGGCGGATCAATCCTCTGATATTGAAACAGATCTAGGGATGGCCACCGTGTTCGTGGCGGAACAGGATTTAGCGGCGGTCTATTTTCCGGATTTACATAAAACGCGCTATATCAACAGGCTTGTTGGCTATAATATGATTTACAATGTCAGAAAGCGTGAGATCGTTGCTAATTTTGGCATCATTGGGCGCTATTTCGACAGCAAACCAGGGAAGCCAAACTCAGATGTTTTGCCAAGTATCTATTTTGATCTGATCACTAATCAGAATAGCCAAGACAGCATTGCCCAACATCTGGTTACAAAAGTCGCGCGTTACCCCTATGCTAATAAATATGGTGGTAAGAGGTTTCAGGTAACCCAAGTTTCTGCAAAACCAATGGCTGATGGCGAGGCGCAGGCCTTAAATATGGATATATCACGCTTTTTAGATCAGATTGGCCATATGGCAGGGGTTTATTTTTCTTCTAACCTTAATGTTCCTGTCATCCCATTTGTCAAAACAAAAACCTTGAATCTTGATCTGGTGAAAGATATGCGGATTGTGGCTGTGGATGGCAATTCTGCACTTAATACAACCTTGCCTTTACCTGATCCAGAAATGGGAATTGAAATAGAATTAGACGGCTGGAATTTCCAAGAAAAGCCTTATACCAACCAACGCCGTATCGTCACATTGGTATTATCGCTTAAGGTTAGCATTAAAAATGTAAACTCAGGACAGGTGTTATTTCAGCAGAGTTATTATGCTGAAAAACAGCAATTCGAAATTCCATCCACAGGATACCTCATCCAAAGAGAGGCAAGTGTTTATTTGCTTCATGAGGAATTGCTTTATAAGGTTTTTGAAAGTTTTGCCAATCCCAGCAGCCGAGAGGCGCTCTATGAAGGGTTTGAGCTAAAGCAAGATGGCGAGAACACATTCTTGCAAGCCTCATCAGAAGATAAGCAATTATTTGAAAATGAGCATAACGCGGTGATGGAACATTTGCCATTTGCGATGGGGTCGTGATTCCCCAAAACCCGCACCGCATTCGGCAGTTAGTTTTGTGTCAGCTTATTTTTTCTTTCGGGATTGCAAGCCTTCAACCACTTCGACTTCAACTTCTTTGATTTCGAAATTGGTATTTTCTGCATACGTATTAATACCGTTATAAACTTGGCAGGCCTTGCTTCTCATCGTGCCAACAACATCCAAGAGCTGTAATGTATCGGCATTTAGAATTTGCTCTGTCCCAGCGTCAGAATTCATAAAGACCAGTAGGGTGACAGTAGAATATTGAAAAAGTAAACTGTGGGTATCTGCTGCAAACTCCACATTCTTATTGTGAAGCGCCTGCAGCTTCTGAAGCCCATCACCTTCCATTTGATTGAACTTAGCAAGCTCTATTTTAGTTTCTTGCTGGAAAGCATCACTAACGACCATCAATTCATTCAAAATGGTATCCATATTGGATTTATTAACCATATCTTGAACGGTGAGGCGATACGCTTCGACCTTATCGCCCATGTTTAGGATTTCCCCTAATTCAATCAGAAGTTCGGCGCGTCGAATTAAAAGATCGGCGGTTTGTTGCCTGAACACCATGGCCGATGAGGGCACATTATTGCTACTCATCTGCTGGGTAAGTTCAGCACGCATTTGCTGAGCATTAGCCATTAGTTCTACATACAGATCACGCTGTGGATAACTGGGATGAAAGACAATCTCATAAAAGGTATTCACCACGATGTCAGAAAACACATCTTTCTTTTTTCCAGCTATTTCATAGCTTGGTCGCATCCATGTCGCGGCATTGGTTAGATTAGGGTTGCGGCCATAACCATAATACCAACGCATGCCTTCAATATAACGTGCACCGTATTGATTTTTTTTAGCCGCTTCTTTTAAGAGTTTTTCTCCAAGTTGAGCATTTCCACCAATTCTGGCATAATGCAGATGCAACACACCATAAGCAAACTTGGCATCAGCGGAAATAAGTTGTGATTCTTTACCGAATGAACTTTTTTCAGATGTGGCTAGTAATACTGCTAAATCACTGACATTAGGATTGGTAATAAAGTTTTCAAACAGTTCGCTGATTTCAGGGCTGTCAAATCCAAGTTTGATAATATCAAGATTTGGTAGGTAAGGCAGGCCAGATCCGCCCGGTTGCTGTAACATGGCTTCGATCTGGCTAACCGGCATGCCAAAGCTTTTTTCTAATTTTTTCAGATTTGGTTTCTGGAGCTTTTTATAAATATCTAATTTTTTTACGCTACAAATAAAGTTTATTCTTTTACTGCTATTCGCAATTTGGCTAGCGGTATTGGATACTGGCAATATGCCAGAAGACAGATAATGATTCTGTTGATAGATATGATCAAGCGAACTGCCACCGGCAAATGAAATATCAGCTTTGGCGGCAGAAGCGC
Organism: Pseudomonadota bacterium; assembly: GCA_027593125.1. Taxonomy (GTDB): domain Bacteria; phylum Pseudomonadota; class Alphaproteobacteria; order Puniceispirillales; family UBA1172; genus UBA12202. The sequence goes on from JAQCJL010000171.1 coordinate 2,581, forward strand.
CTAAAGTTATAGCGCTGATAACGCTAATTCCAAGCAATCGAATAGTCATGATCATCCTCAAATGTATATAATTCTTAAT
>JAQCJL010000172.1 GCA_027593125.1 Pseudomonadota bacterium
AGCCATTAAAAAAATCCTTTCACTTGGTGTTACTTAATTGGGGTAGCCCCTGTTTCTGTACGGATGATTTTTCCATCTTTTAAATGGTTCACAACTAAAACCGCCTCTGAGCTTCCATCAGGAAATTTCATAAATGAATGCTCAACCATGATGTCTTCATTTTCATATAAACAACGCTGTTTACTAAACTCTAGAGCATCACTTTCCATCATCACTGTGAGGATGGGTATCCAGTCGGTTTTGCTTACTTCAGTTCCAGATTGGTGCCTGACAAAGATGAAGTCATCATGCAAGCATGCTAAATAAGCTTCCATATCCTTCGCATCCTGAGCGGCTTTGACTTTAGAATATAAAGACATTTACTCCCCCCACATACCTGCAAATTCATAAACAACTGCACCTTCACCACCGACACACCAGGCATCATGATTAGGCGAAATCGCGTAAGCATCACCGGCGGTGTATATGGCTTCTGACCCATCGTCGCACACACAGTGTATTGTGCCTTCAACAATAATACCCGTGTGTGTTGCTTGGCAGCTGTCAGTTCCTACCAGAGGTTTAATGTCTTTTGACCATTTCCAATCTGCCGCTAACGTTAGTTTCATTATGCGTTGGCCAAGCACATTGACCGCTTCCATCCGCGCATTTGGCATATCTTTGGCTTCATCAGCTTGTGTTGTGAAACTCTTAACTTCAATTGGCATTATAGATCTCCATTGATTGATATTTGTCTATACTTATGATCATTCAAAATAAATGATCCCGTGTGAGTGGCTGCTAAGATGATGTGAAAGAATCTGAACTCAACACAGTCACTACCGTAGATTCCAGGATTGCCCCTGCCGCGGCACGCTTTGCCTTTAACTCTTCGTGTCCAGCAAAGGCCTTCATGGCTTCTGGTGAGTCAAATTTAATGATGACATGCATTGTGTTATCATCATCTTTTTCTGATCCAGCAAAAACAAGATGCCCCCCTAATTCCTTTAGGGTTTGTTCATTTTCAAAATACATTTCTTTCCAAGGCATAAATCCTCGTTCAAGCTTTTGCGTCAATTTTACAAACATTTTTTCCTCCCTTTAAATAAATGTTTGTCATAGTTTGATGGATATGAGAATATTATCCAGTCTAAATATTAGAGTGGATAATATAAGATAATTTAAAAGGTAAAAAATTATTATGTTTGATGGAATTGATGAATCGAAAATGTGCCCCATAGGATTAGGCTCACACCTATTGGGTGATAAATGGATTCCTATTATTATTAGGGATATAGCCTTATTAAATCGTCGCACTTTTTCTGAAATCCTTAAGAAAAATGCTGAAGGCATTTCCTCTGGCTCTCTGGCGTCTCGCTTACAAAGAATGGTAGAATTGAATATGCTGAATGTTGAGAGTGATAAAACTCACGCTCAGAAAAAGATATATACGCTAACAGAAACTGGTATAGGCTTTGTGCCAGTTATCTTCAAACTAGCGTGCTGGACAGCGCAATTCCGAAACCCCTCATCGCAAACGGTTGCGATGGCAAAACCATGCATAGATGGTGACGTGGATAAAACAGAAGCTTTCTTAAAGACGCTTTGGCAAATCCATATCGAAAAATCTATTGAGCCCAAATCCATGTGGTGGGCGGCTTAGCATCACTTATGTTCTTCTGGATCGTGCAAGAAAAAAAAGATCTAAATATAACGAGAAAGGCTTTTGCATCAGCTGACCAAGGATATTGAAGTATATTTGGTTATTCAAATATAGATCTGGCTGCAATCTGATTACTGAGCGGTGCTATCAAAATATACTGATGACGAAACTCGGACCTTGGATCTTTGGAAACTGGAGCGGGTAACGAGGTGTTCGAAGCCTACACACAGCACCATTTCAAGACTGTTTCCAGTAATATCAACATGTTAGCATGTTCTGCATATTGGTCAACTATCAAAACCTTACCTGCAACCTTACCTGAACCAAGTTCCTAGGACCACGGACCAAGTTCCGCGAACCACGTTTCAGCATCCCCAGATCACATATCACGTATAACCAGTTCAACAACCTCGGACATCGAAGCGCATTAGAAGTACATAGGACGCAGGATCGAGCAGCTCGAACCTCGGGCCTTAGGGGTTACTGGGAGAGTTTGCTGATAGGGATTCAAGATGCCTCAGGGGGTGGGGTCTTGATTGGGTCGGGCGTTGCGCATTGGATCTCGGTGCTTTGATAGTTGGGCTAGTTCAGTGAAGGGTGATTTTGTTTGAAAGTAAGACTTGCTATCCTTCATGTAGCAGGTTCAAATCCTGCCCTCGCATCTATAAAATTTCATATTCATTCTTACCTTTACGTTTTTCAGATTAAGGCTATTTCTTAAATCATGAACAGCGTTATAAGGCTTAATTATGGATGGGCAAAATGAATCTCCAGAACTGCAGCGAGCCAGAGGGTCCCTTTCATTTCATTGCAGTGGAGATAAAATTAAAAAGTTATATCAATCAGGGTCTGCAAAACTCATGTTGCCAAAAACATATGGTGAGATGAAAGAAGCAGTTCTTCTAAACACGTCGGGCGGGATTACTGGCGGCGACCAATTTGATGTCAAGATTGAGGCTGAGGATTGTGCATTTGTAGCCACCACTCAAACGGCTGAACGGCTTTAT
>JAQCJL010000034.1 GCA_027593125.1 Pseudomonadota bacterium
CGTAGAAATAACAGGCCGAGGCCAAAGCAGATCAAGCCAGTTTCTCAACAATGAAATCTGGCTAGACTTTCCGCACCCCTCACCGCCTTCGAGGGAGATAAAAACCCCATGATTCATTTGCTAACAGCCTTGGTTTCCATCCCAAAGATCAGATAATGGAGATAGGCGCCGGGATAACGATAAAAAGATAAATCCTCAACTGCTTCTGCAGCAACCAAAGGGTAGTGATGCATTTTGCCATCAATGTTAAGGGTTAATTGTCCTAACTCTTGGCCTTTGGCAATCGGGGCAGATACGCTTGAAGGCCAATCTGTCTGGGTTGTTACCGTATCTGCAGAAGCCTTGCTTAGCACTCTATTAATATCATTAGAAACCGTCAAAGGCACAACACCTTTTTCCCCCATCCAGACAGAGGCATAGCCAAGAACATCGCCTTGATTAACCAACTCATAGCGATTGAACATGCGAAAAGCGAGATCCATCAAACGGATGCTCTCATTCTTTCTTTCTTTTGATGAACTAAGACCATTGACCACAATTATCATTCGCTGATCACCGCGAATGGCAGAACCCACTAAACCATAGCCTGATGCTTCGGTATGACCCGTTTTTAGACCATCCGCCCCTTCTGAACTATAAATCAATGGATTACGGTTGCTTTGCGTAATGTTGTTATAAGTAAATCCGGTTTCTTTAAAAATTACGTACTGTTCCGGAAACTCCGATATCAACGCCCTTGCTAAAATTGCAAGATCACGCGCCGTAGTTGTCGTCACCGTATCTGGCCAGCCTGTAGAATTACCAAACACCGTGTTACTCATCCCCAGTTCAGCGGCTTTTTCTGTCATGCGTTCGGCAAAGGCTTCTTCTGAGCCTGCTAGACCTTCGGCCACAACAATAGCAGCGTCATTTCCGCTTTGTATGATAATGCCGCGCAACAAATCGCTAACCTTAACTTGGCTGCCTGGTTCAAGAAAAGTCCGTGAACCGCCCTTTTTCCATGCTTTTTCCGATACCAGAAAGGTATCATCCATTGTTAAACCGCCATTTTTGAGGCGATCTAGTAGCAAATAAACAGTCATCATTTTTGCCATTGATGCTGGTTTCATCGCTTCATCAGCATTTTTTTCAAACAAAACGTCACCGTTATCAAAATCCATGATCATGACATATTCAGATGGTGACATGATTTCTGCCCTTGCCGACACAGCCATCATCATAGATAGAGCCAGAACAACAATGTATTTGGTGAGATAAGAAATTAAAGACATGGGATTTCCTTATTTATTGGTCATTTGCCATGAGTGATGCCTTAAGGCTGAGGCCATCTTGTGGTTAGAATATGGTCATTCAAGGATGATTTTTGATCCTTGATACCCTTTTTTAATCACGGATAACAAAATACGGTCAGCTTCTTCAACTGAGGTCACTGGACCAAGACGCACCCGATGTAAAACATTAATCCCGTTATCAAAGCTAGAAATTTCGCCCTCAGCGATATCAGAAACACGGCTCATCACCGCACGAGCATTATTTTTACTACTAAACGCCCCAACTTGAATCCAAATGCTTGTTGGCAGAGCTTCACCCGTAAGCAAATTCGGTGATGCAGAATTATTAATTAAATCAATGGCAGAGACAGAGGAATTGACACCATTTCCGCCCACAGTCTGGCCGTTATTTAAAACCAATGTGCTGGCAGGCACTTCTGCAGCTTGGGCCGATGGAAGTTCCGGCTTTGTCAGATCAGCAAGCATAGGAAAGTTACCATTTTTGGCTTCACGTTCCAGACGCAGGCTTTCTTCAACAAGAATTTGCACCCTTACCCTTGCCACCCCATTTTTGTGAAATCCAAGAACACGCGCGCCCTCCTCTGACATATCGATAATGCGGCCTGCTACAAAAGGCCCGCGATCATTCACGCGGACAGCAATGGAACGTCCATTTTCGAGATTTGTCACCCTAACCACAGATGGCAAAGGCAAGGTTTTATGAGCGGCAGAAATCAGACTAGGATCAAAAATCTCACCATTCGCGGTGGGTTTACCTGCATCTGCTTCGCCATACCATGAGGCAATACCCGTTTCATCATATTCCAAATCGCGCTCTGGATAATACCAGACATCGAAAATCTCATAGGGATTGCCAACTTTATAATGTGGGGTTGGCTTGTCGCTGCTTTCTTCTTGGGATTTGTTATACTTTTTAATCGCTGTGGCAGCTAGCTCTAGGTTGGTGGTACAACCAGTTATTCCTAATAAGGCCAATGCGCTAAATATCCATACCCAAAACCGCATGATTATTCCTCACGCATACTATCAGCCAATGTGCCAACAGCGATGGCAAAATAATTGGATCGGTTCCATCTTAAAATCGCTTCATAATTTGCATAAACCAAATATGCAGGCCCATCAGCACCATCAGGCAATACCAATCGTGCTTGGAGAGCCCGGGTTGGTAACGAAGACCCATCAGCACTTAACACCCCAAGCTTTGCCCATTCTGGAAGAGATTTTTTTGTTTTGTTATCATGAAGTGCCATAGCTTTATCTGGGCTGGCGATACCTGATGAAGGGAGTTTTACCAAACGTCCCCATGTCATATCATCTTGCCATCCGACACTTTTTAGATAATTTGCCGCCGAAGCAAATACATCAGACTGGGTTGACCAGATATCCTTATGCCCATCTTTATTATAATCTTCCGCATACTGGCGGAACGAAGATGGCATAAACTGGCTTTGACCCATGGCGCCCGCCCAGCTTCCGTTCATATCTTCTGCGGATATGTGCCCTTCTTCAAGGATATGCAGGGCATCCATTAACTCTTTACGGAAAAACTCTGATCGTCTTCCGTCATAGGCTAGCGTAACAAGGGCAGGAATAACCTTAAATCCCCCTTGCACACGGCCAAAATCAGTTTCAATCCCCCAGAGCGCGACAACAAACCGAGGTTGAACACCATATTTTTGACCAATTTCTGTGAGCAGATCACGATGTTCATTAAATCTTGCCTTGGCCCTTTTCTGGCGTGAAACGGGTACCACAAGTTCAAGATATTGCGCGAAGGTCAGGGTGAACTCAGGCTGGCTGCGATCAAGTTCAATAACCCGCTCAATCAGTTTGACATCTTTGAGCGCCGCATCAAGGGTTGTGTCCGATATGCCATCGGCAACAGCGTCTTTGCGTAACTGCGTTAGCCATTCATTAAAAGAAGCATCCGCGAGAGCGAGTGGTGCCCAGAGCATAAAACCAATTGCTAGAATGATGCGCATCACAGATATCTCCGCTGGTTATGTTTATACCATATGTTGTATCTGTTATGGGGACAAATGACAATATCAATGCCGCCTTACGGATGAAAAAATAACTTTTCCGCAATCAATAGATAAAGAACCATCGGTACAGTTACCGTTGCAATAACAGTGGTGATTAGACACGAGGTCGCGGCGCGTCCAACATAATGTTGATAATGTTGCGCCAGCATGAATACATTCGCAGCTACCGGAAGACATGCGCTAAGAATAGCAACATTCATCCACAGCACATCTTGCCCCGGGAAAAGATAAAATATCCCCAACAGCAATACCGGATGGGCAAAGAGACGAAACGTAGTTATTAAGCTGATCTCACCCACAGAATGACGAAGGGGTTGTCCATATAAGGTCATGCCAAGAGCAAATAAAGCTGTCGGTGCCGCCGCCCCAGATAACATGACCACTAATCCGTTCGCTACTTCTGGCAATTTGAGTTCAAAAAGCGCAAACAAAACGCCGATAACGACTGATACCAATAACGGATTACTGATCATGGTGCGGATGATATTAAAGATGACAATACCAAAATGACCTTGGCGCGGGGCTACAAACACCGCCACAAGTGCCAAAAGAACCACTGTGTCGGCAAGCAGGATAAGCGCCATGGGTAATGCCGCCACTGGCCCAAACGCCATAATTGCCAATGGCACACCCATATAACCATAATTGGGATAAGCTGAGGCAAGGCCAAGCACACCGCCCTCATTGATGTTCAACCGAAAGAAAACAATTCCTAGCCAAGCGCTAGATAGAAAAATGATGATAGTTGCTAATTCATACCGCCACAGAAACCCCAGATTAAAAAACAAACTCACATCGCTATTGGCAACACTGCTGAACATAAAGGCTGGAAGAGCAATAAAAAAAGCAAATCGTGAAAGGATTTTTGCAGCGTTGGCGTCAAAAAAGTTGATCCAACGAGAACCCATACCAAGAAAAATTACCGCAAAAAATGGAATGGAAAGAGTCAGTGCTTGGGTCATTTTTGATATTCTCTCGAATAACTTTACTTCTTCTGACCTATCACCTCACCATGTGTTGAGCAATCCCAGAAAAGACAAGATCATGAGCAAGAGTGAAAAAAACCGCTTGGGGTGACGGATTGCGGCTTTATTTCTTTATCATCCAGTGATAAAAGATTGCCAACGCGGATGGGTGGCAGAGCGGTTGAATGCACCGGTCTTGAAAACCGGCATGGGTGAAAGCCCATCGTGGGTTCGAATCCCACCCCATCCGCCATTTTCTCTTTTTGTATACCTCCTCTTTCGTGTTAATTTTCTCTTTTTCCCTATTTTTAGGGGATATTACGGGATAATCACAGCATGAAAGTGATGTTCCATCCAAGGCAATCCATCCCAGTCTTTGCTATAATATGGGGGGAAATGGGGGATTTACATAATGGTTTCCGGACAAGCACATAAGCATTTAGCGTTACATGTAAAGAGAGCATCCGCGGCGGGTAAATACGGTGACGGCAATTGCCTCTATCTCATTGACACCGTATCTTTGGCTAGGCACTGACTTCTGCGAAATGCCCTCCTCTTCCTATCACCATTTAATAAAAGCCATTATCCAATAATACCCGCCGCTTAGCGTTGCAGAAGCGTTTAGGCATAAATGCCAATGTCTATGATATCCGTTCAGCCATCAGAGACAGAGTATCAGAGACCGCGGTAATATCCTGAAAGAGGCAAAATTGATCCGCGGATCTTAGTCCAGCAGAGAACTTAAATAGATAATTATTCTTGATAAGCAATTTTGCCACGGCGGATGGTTTGATGAACGCGAATTTCATTCAGTAGTTTAGTGGTTTTAAGAGGATTTTCTGATAAAATCACTAAATCTGCTAATTTTTCACTTTGAATTGAGCCTCGGTTAGTTTCCTCAAAAACTTGCCATGCGGCATCAATTGTCAGGGCACGCAAAGCTGATAATCTGCTAATTTTCTGATCTTCGCCTAATACCCTACCCCCATAAGTTTGTCTTTCAACAGCGCATTGGGCAAGATGAAGGGGCCGTGTCGGAGTAACAGAAGCATCATTGTGAATGGTAAAACGAATGCCATGTTGCTGTGCTGATGCGGCGGGTGAAATCCGTTCTGCACGTTCTGGACCCAAAATAGTTTCGTAATGTAAATCCCCCCAAAAATAGATATGAGCTGAAAAAAAACTAACTGTCATTCCCAGTTTAGCCATTCGCTCCAACTGATCTTCTCTAAGGGTCTGTCCATGAATAATGGTATGTCTGTGATCACTGCGTGGGTGCTTTATTAACGCCTGCTCAACCGCATCAATAAACATATCTGCACCTGCATCACCATTGCAGTGACAATGAATCTGATATCCTAGCTGATGTAAACGTAACACTTCACTTTTATGAACTTCTATTTCCACATATGGCACACCTCGCGGCTTATCAGTATGTAAAACTTTATGATATGCCTGCGATAAGTAAGCCGTTTGAAGCTGGAACGCACCGTCTGTAAATAGTTTTCTTGGGCCAATTTTAAAATAAGGATTATCTGGCCAATTTACAGCGCTATCCCCACTTGTCATTGCTGGTTCTTCTTCCCCGACTGGTAATAGTATCAGATCAATTCCAGGGTCATTTTCCGCAGGAAGGGTCGCAAAATATTCAAGAAATGAACGCGATACCCACGCATTTTGCGCCATCGTAACCCCATGAGAAACATATTCATTACGAGCCGTTTGAAACCCTTGCCAAAACTTGTCGTTATCAATCAAAAAATTGGTTTGCCCCATGTCCTGCATGGCTTCCAAGCCTTCTATAACGCCTGTGAACTCACCTGTTTCAGGATCACGGTTATAGCGACCACCAAAAGGATCAGGAGTATCTTGGGTGATCCCCATCAGATCAAAAACATAGGAATTGGCAACCCCATTATGACCAGACGCATGTAAAACCCAGATAGGATGATCCGTAGACACTTGATCTAGTTCCTTCAAAGTTGGCATTCTGCCTTCGCTAATATTCAAATTGTCAAAAAGGACCCCCATAATCCACTCGCCCTTTTTTGTGGTGTGGGCTTTCTCACTTAAGCGTTGAAGCGCTGTGGCCATATCAAGGCAGTCCCCCCTTGGGGGTGAGGACAAATCCACTCGAAACAATTCAACAAAACCAGTATCAGGAAAATGACCATGGGGATCAATAAAGGCCGGCATAAGACAACGGCCTTTTAAGTCAACTTCTTTGCCATGCTTTGGCAGGAGTGACCGCAACTTGGCCTCACTTCCGACAGCAAATATATGCTCACCTTTTGTCAGCACAGCCTCAGGCTGACTATTGGTATCATCCATGGTTAAAATATTGCCATTATAATAGAGAACTAGTTCCATAAGCCCCCCCTAACTCAACGGGATAAAGCATCGGACGTTATGTCCATGCGTTTCGTTCCATTCAGGTTTCTCTTTGCAGATATCCTTTGCAAAGGGGCAACGTGAACGAAACTCACAACCAGATGGCCGCTTTAACAGGCTTGGCGGATCACCCTGCAAGATAATCCTATCCATTTTTGCGTGCGGATCAGGTTTCGGGCTAGCAGACAACAGCGCACGCGTGTAAGGGTGCTTGGAATGATGAAACACGTCTTCGGTTGTTCCCTCTTCAACAAGTTGCCCAAGATACATGATGCCCATACGGTCAGAAACATGCCTAACAATATTCAAATTATGGGTAATGATAAGCATGGATAGACCAAGCTGATCCCGAAGATCATTAAGCAAGTTTAACAGCTCCCCCTGAACAGACACATCTAATCCTGCCGTTGGTTCATCCGCCAAGAGTAATTTTGGCTCTAACGCCAACGCACGCGCAACACCAACACGCCTTGCCTGACCGCCTGATAATTGAAAAGGATACCGGCCAGCCATATCCGCAGGCAGACCAACCATTTCAAGAAGCCGAATAGCTTCGGCATTAAGGTCACGATTGTTCATCCCCTGAATACGATAGGGTTCTGTTATCAATCCCCCAACCGTCAACCTAGGCGATAACGAGCCAACGGGGTCTTGAAACATCAAGCTAATATCTTTTCTAAACGGCCTCATCTTGCGATCAGATAAGCCGCGAATATTCTTACCTTGAAAAAGAATTAATCCGTCTTGTGCAGGTGCTAATCCTGCTATTGCTCGAATTAATGTTGTTTTGCCTGAACCACTTTCACCTACCAGAGCGTAAGTTTCGCCTTCATCAATATGAAAACTCACCCCGGTCAAAACAGTGGTTTTGCCATAGCTGGTCTTTAAATTTGATACACTTAAAAGGGTCATTCTGGCTCCTGATTATGGTTTAACCAGCAAGCCGCTTGATGGTTCTGACCCACGGATACAAAATGCGGTGTGGAGATTTTGCATTTGGCTATGATTTCTGAACAGCGTTCTTGAAAAATACAGCCTTCTAATGCCTCTGTCAGATCTGGAATTTCTCCGGGGATAGTAGGCAAACGCTTAGCGCGTTCTTTGATATGACCGGGGTCGCATTCAATCAACCGCCGCGTGTAGGGATGCTTGGGGTTGAAAAAAATCTCATCCACTGATCCAAACTCAACAACACTGCCGGCATACATCACCACCACTCTTTGGCAAAGTTCAGCAATAACACCAAGATGATGGGAGATGAAAAGGATGGAACACCCCATCTCTTTGTGCAGGTCTTTTAGCCGCTTAATAATCTCAACTTCAAGCGTTGCATCTAGTGCAGTTGTTGGTTCATCAGCGATTAATAAATCTGGCCTAGACATCAATGCCATGGCAATGGCAATGCGTTGCAACATGCCGCCCGAAAACTCAAAAGGGTGTTGTTTTAAACGCGTCTCTGCATCAGCTATTCCGACCATACTCAGCATGTCAATGGCCTTCTGCCACTTCTCAACATAGGGGGAAGTGCTGCGATGTTGAATATCGACCATCTGCCGTCCGATTGTGATGACCGGATTAAGACTTTGCATAGGGTCTTGAAAAATAACCGAGATATCTTTGCCGCGCATGTCGCGCATCTCTTTTTCACTGCAGGCGATAAGGTTTTTACCCTTAAAATTAATAGCCCCTTTTTTCCATTCCGCGTTCTGAGGAAGCAATTGCAAAATGGTTGAGATTAAGGTGGATTTTCCGCACCCACTCTCACCAACAATTCCTACAATCTCGCCTTTGTTAACATCAAACGAAATATCACGAAGCGCACGCAGGTTTCCCTTTTTCGTGTTGTAGTCAATGGTGACACCATCAATTTGCAGTAACGGCGCGGTCATCGGTTTTTCCTCAATCTAGGATCAACCACATCCCTAAGCGTCTCACCCAAAAAGGTAAAGCCAAGGGTGGCGATGATGATGGGAAGACCACCCGCAACGATCAGCCACGGGGTCTGCCGGATCAAAGCATAACCATCTTTCAGCAAAGACCCCCAGCTAGGGGTTGGCGGCTTTACGCCAAGCCCAAGAAAAGATAGCCCCGCTTCAAGGGCTATAACCGTTGGAATATCCATCGCTGCTAATACGCTTAACACGCCAATGATATTGGGCATCATGTGAATTCCTAAAATACGGAAAAGACTTGCCCCCATGCTCCGCTCAGCCAAAATAAACTCCGAGTTTCGCAAAGCCAGCGTCTGTGTTCTTGCAACACGCCCATAGATGGGAATAGAGGTTGCCATCACAACAAAAACAACTGTCTGCAAACTTGGCCCAACAAGAGCCACAACCGCAAGGGCAAACATGACGGTTGGAAATGAACGAATAGTATCAAAAATTAGAGACAGAAAATTATCAAGCCAGCGCGGCCCATAGCCAGCAATCATGCCAAGGGTAAGGCCGATAAACATTGCCCCAAAGACCGCTGGCAAAGCCACTTTCAAGGCAACTTGGCTGCCCATAATCAGCCGGCTAAAGGTATCCCGGCCTAGCTGATCTGTTCCCAGAAAATATGTGGTAGAAGGCCCCTGAAGACGATCCTTTATGTTCATGCCAACAGGGTCATGAGGGACAATCCAGTCTGCAAACAAAGCGCAAAAAACAAACACACCAACAATTATCAGGCCAATAAGCCCAAGCGGATTTTTGGCAACACCGCCAACAATCTTTAAGAACTCCGATTGACGATGATCTGACATTTTTACTTTAGTCTCTTTATCTGTGATTGGATCGCTCATAACGATTGCCTAGAACGTGGATCAAGCCACGCATTTACGATATCAGAAATTGCCGTGGATAAAACGAACAGTCCTGTTGAAACCAGGACAGCACCCATAACAACCGGATAATTTCGGGTGGTGATACTGTCGATGACCAGCTTGCCTAATCCTGGTCGGGCAAAAACAATTTCTGCAAAAACCGCCGCGCTTAGCAAAAAACCCATGCCAACGCCGATAACCGTAATTACTGGCAAAATTGCAATGCGAAGCGCATAGACCATAATGATGCGGCGTTCAGCCAAACCAAATGCACGCGCAGTCCTAATATGATGTTCCCCCAAAACCTCTAACATGGACGCTCGAACCAATCGTGCAATATACCCGACCCAACTCAATCCAATTGCAAAGGCTGGCAAAACAACATGATGAAGACGGCTCCAGAACCCTTCCCCTACGCCAATGGCCGGAAACCAGCGTAACTGAACAGCAAAAACCAACAGCGACAACAACGCGATAACAAACGCTGGGGCAGCAATAAAACTGACAGAAACGAAAGCAATCATGCGGTCCCAAAAGGTATTTGGATTTGCAGCAGCATAAGCGCCAAAAATAACGCCAAGTAATGCTGACCAAATTATCGACGCAAAAATAAGCTCAAGGGTATAGGGAAGCTGTTGCATGACAATTTGTGTCACTGACCGGCCTGAAAAGACATCCACCCCAAGATCGCCTTGCATCATTTTGGAATAGAATATTACCAATTGTTTCCAAATGGGCTGATCGAGTCCTAATGCTGCCGTCAAACTAGCCTGAAGTTCGGGTGTTGCGCGTGGCCCTAGCATGATTTGAACAGGATCACCAGGAACCGCTCTTATCATTAAAAACATAGCGGTTACCGCAACAAACAAAATGAGTGCTGCTAGTGCTAATCTCCGGATCATATATTTGATCATGCTATGTTTGCTCTATGATAGAAAAACAAGAGAAGCTTAAAGCTCCTCTTGTCTTTGATGTTTTTATTACGCTTTACCAAAATAACGTAATAAGGAAAGCCCATCTGGACGAAGAGCTGGAACAACCCGAGAAGAATGGACAACGGGTGTTGCTTCATGAGTTATGAAACGATAAGCACCAGATTCTTCCATCAAATCCTGTGCCCTTTTATACATGGCATCGCGCTTTTTGATGTCGGTTTCTTGTGATGCCATCGCATGAATTTCGTCAAACTCTTCATTACGGAAGCGTTCCCAGTTCCATATCCCAGCCTGTTCAGTCGTAAACCATGCTGTAGCATATGATGGATCAGGGGCCATAGAGAAGCGGTTTAACACGAGTTGCAGGTCTTCATTATCTCCACTTGACCAAAAAGCCCCAGATTCAAGAACATTTATTTCAAGGGTAATGCCAATTTGTGCCAGCATAGATTGAATAACCTGCGCCATAGTGGTGTAGGTCGTTTTATTAAGCGTATCTAATGCTAAAACAACATTTGTTTCACCTGATTCTGCTAACAAGGCTTTAGCTTTTTCCATGTTAGCCTCAGCAGCGATAAGATTAGCTGACCGGTTTCCGGCAAGACCAGGCGCAATGATGCCAGTTGAAGGTTCAGCAGCACCAAAATATGCGGCTTCTAGCAATGTTGGGACATCAACAGCGTGTTGAATAGCCTGCCTCAACTTTTGGTTTTTTAACTTGGGGTGATCTAGATTCATCCCAAGCCATACATAATAAAGTGATGGGTTTTCAACGAGATGACCCCCATTTGGCACGTTTTCACGATAGCGCTGAACTGAGCCTAATGACACGCGAGTCAAATCCAATTCACCCGCATCAAAAGCAATTTCAGCCGTATTTTCATCATCAATAGGATAAATTTCTATATTATCCCAAGCTGGTTTAGCCCCTTGCCAATTGGGGTTACGTTTGAGAACGGTTTTTTCTTTAGGTGACCAGTTGGCTCTTACATATGGACCAGACTCGGCAACTGGGTCTGAACCAATTCTTCCTCCCGCAGCTTCAGTTGCGGATTTTGATACAATGTTGCCTGTAATATATGGAAGGGCAATAGACCATAATGGAGCAAAAGGTTCTTTTAAGACAATCGTGCCTTCACGCTCACCTGTTACCTCAACATGACTAAGTGGTCCCATGTCTGGTTTATTTGGGCTTTCCGTAGCATCGGCAATAATTCTCTCAAAACTATATTTGACATCAGCCGCAGTCATGGCGCCATGACCATTTGTAAATCCAATATCATTGCGAAGCGCAAACTTAATATGTGTTGCGTCCACCTGTTCAATCATTTCGGCAGCATCAAGTTGCCAATCCCACTCTCGACCAGGCTTATACTGGATAAGCTTATTATAAATTGAGGCATGAATTTCTTCCTCAACAACACCTACACTATGTGCTGGGTCCATATTGGGCGCATCACCATAGGCTCTTACTCTAAGAGTGTTGCTGTCCTGCGCCCATGCCTGTTTATAAAGCCCCATGGGCATGAGACTTGTAACACCTAACGCCGTTGAACTTTGAAGAAACTTTCTTCGACCTAAAGATGCTTTGATCCATTCCATTTTCATCTTGCTCTCCCTGTTTTGATTAAAGAAGTCCACGGGGAATGGTTTGTTTCCATTCTTTGACGAGGACTTCGGATTTACCTGCGCCTTCTGTCGCGCGCAGTTCACGATGCAGATAGAAACTCTCATGGTCACAACGAATATGACTTGAGGTATCTATCTCAACTTCCCAATCATCTCTTTGATAGGAAAAATTCCATGTCACTTTCAAATTAGCACTTGAAGGGTCTTGAGGATGAATAGCATAGCGCATATGCACATGACTGCTGGTTATCATGCCATGGGCGCGATCTTGGGTTTGCCCAAAATCATCAAAGCTTTCTTGAATGATAGCTCCATCATCACCAACCGTATCTTTGGCCCAGCCATTGGCTTGGCGAAGGGTTGTGGCAGAATCCGCAATGATCCGATCAATTGATGCTGGCTGCGCAGTTGGGATAGTGTTATCGCTGTGCCGAACAGGTAGGGTGAGGATGACCTCCTTTTCCTCAACCGTAATAACAACCGGGTGCGGTGATGGCCACACGATAGGCCAGTATGACGTAGACAAGGCAAGTCTTAGCCGATGGCCTGCCTTTAGCCGATGCGCACAGGCGTTAAGACAAAACTCAGCGTGATAAACCTCCCCGGGGATAAGCTCTGACGGGGTCTCATGGCTTTGCCAATGGGTTAAATTAAAGGGCCGATAAGTGATGCGCTGCGACACCCCCTTGTCATCTACCTCACATAATCTGGCAACAATTTGCGCGACGGGTTGATCAACAGTAAAAGCGATCTTTAGGCGCGGCTGGCCAAAGAGTTCCAAATCTTCGGACAGCAGCATATCGAAACAGGTTGATAGCGCATCATCTTGGGCCTGATCCCCGGGCAATTCATTATCATAACGCATCCCGGGGCAAAAATAACCACTTGCCATGCCAAGATGGGCAGGATTGCTGATCATCACTTTGTCTTGGCCAGACACGGAACCAAGGGTATTGCCGTTGATATAAAAATCCTGATCTGTCACATTTGGTGACGGCCATTCAGCTTCGGCAATCCACTGCCCCTTTGGCGGTGTCATCTGTCTTGATGGCGGCATGAACTCTTTACAAAAGGCGCGATAATCAGGAAGCGTTTCCACGCCATTGTCTTTGCCTTTAAGCCAGCGATCAAACCAGTTCAAAACCTCAGAATGAAAATCCGCCGCGCCTAGTTTTGAAATATGGGGATACCGATGTTCCCATGGGCCAACCAACGCTTTTGCCTGACCCGGGAGATGTTCAGCCAAATACCCGGGGGTATTCACATACGCATCTGCCCAGCCTGTTATGGCAAGAACCGGTATCGTGATGCGATCCCAATCTTCACAAACTGAGCCATGCTTCCAATACGCATCACGAGTCTGATGACGTAGCCATGTGGAGGTCAGGTCTGGCATATGTTCCATTCTGGCGATCCAGTCTTCGCGCCAGTCTGGCCGCAATAAGGGGTCTGCTGGGCGCGATAAATAGGCCAGCATTGTTGCCCCCCAATTGGCATTATCACTCAAAAGACAGCCGCCCATATAATGGATATCATCTGCGTATCGATCCGTGGTTGATGCCACAGAGACGACGGCCTTGAGGGCTTCTGGCTTGCGGTAAGCCAGTTGCAAGCCGTTAAAACCGCCCCAGCTGATGCCAATGATACCAACCGCGCCGTTGCACCAATCTTGGCTGGCAATCCATGCAAGGATGGCCTCACCGTCGCTTAGTTCTTGTTCTGAATATTCATCATCAAATTGACCAAAACTGTCACCCGTTCCGGCAATATCAACGCGCAGACAGGCGTAGCCGTGCTTAACAAAATGCGCGTGGGTGGTGGCATCTCTTTCTGCCGTGCCATCACGCTTTCGGTAGGGCAAGTATTCTAAGATCACAGGATGAGGAGCCGTTGTTTCAGGCAGCCACAAGCGCGCTGATAACCGTCTGCCATCCGGCAAATCAATCCAGATCGTGTCATCAAAGTTTCTGAGTGCTTTCATCACATCACCTCTGTTTACTTTACAATGATGAATTTTTATTTTGCATTTACAAACTAAGCAATTTTATACATTATTAAGCGATTGTAAGCACAACTGCATCTAAGTTAGTACAAAACAATGAATATCAGTCATGATTTTTCAAAAAATCTAAAACTTCTCTGCTCTAGACATCATAGCATTGCGCAAATTTGCCGCGATATTGGGATCAACCGCCAACAGTTTAATCGCTACCTGAATAGAGGCGGGATGCCATCAGCTCATAACCTATTTCGTATTGCTCGTTATTTCGTCGTGTCAGAAGAAGAGCTTATGATGGATCATAATGACTTTAGACGAAATTATGAACCACGTTCTGACTCTTATATCCAAGGGCCTATGCGACATCTGGCATTCGCGTTTCAATCTGAACCTAATATGCTTAGGCGCTATCTTGGCTTTTACTTCAGCCATTTTTGTTCACCAAGTTGGCCTAAAAAAATTATGCGGTCACTAGTCTGGCTTAGCGAGGAAGACGGTTATATTGTCTCACATAGTTACGAAAGAGCTTACGATGATAATGCTAATATTCGGCAAAAGACACGTTATGCTGGGCTTGCCGCATATCGTGAAGGGCGTATTTATATAATTGAAAAAGCTTTCAGTGAAGATGGATTTCTGTCTGAAACCATTTTGTTCACCGCCCAAAGGCAAAAGGTTCAGTACTTGCGTGGAATGACCTTAGGTGTAGCTGCAAAACCAAGTCTTGAGCCATATAGCTCCCCTACAATCTGGAAAAAAATACCTGAAAAAATAACAGCTCGTGAAGCTGTTTTAGCAACAGGTATTTTTGATATGAACAGCACAAACATTGACCCCATTATAAGGGAGTTTCTGATTAATGATGCTGACAAAGAATTGTTATAAATGATCATACAGGAATATGAGTTTGCATGAAGCAAACTTTGGCGTTAGCACACTGGTGATTAAGGGCTTATCGCGAATTGATGTTAATCAACGCCAATTAGATCATCAATATTTACTGAACTGATAAGCAAAGCATATGATTTCATTCCATTAGGATGAAGAATTAATCATTCTTAAGAAGACAAAAGAGTCAGTGTTTTATCATTGGGCCAACTTAGCCAAAACCGTTCACCTTCTTTGATGTCAGATAAGATATTTTGATTCTTAGCAATTACCCTTATGTATTTGTTATCAAGCCTAAAAATACAGATTACCATAGCCCCTGCAAAGGCGAGCTGGTCTAGCTCAGCCGTAAACTTTGACAAGTGATGAGAATCTGGTTCCATTCTTGAATTGCTAATATGTTCAGCCCTAACGGCAAGACATTTAATTGGTTAAGCCCCTTGATATGGACTTGACCGCCATGTAAACCATGCGAAAAGGGATGATCAAAAAATGGTGGACAAAATCAGTGATAACGCCATAGTGCTCTTTGATTTCTTGGGTTGTTAATGTTTGTGATGGCATTCCTAAAGCATCACCAATAGCTAACCCATTTAATGCACCTAAAGCATGTTCATATAAAAATTTATCTGTCTGAATATCGGATGTATTATCCATCTGGATACATAATCATACATCATTGCCCTTGCCAACCCATCAAGCACAGATAGCCGCTGTACCATCAGGCCAATGAAATTAATGATCTAGCATCATCAAACGATTATTCTTCCTCAGCCGTCAGATCAAAGTTCTCACCAGGAAAATATTTTGCCAGCCTGATATCCGCTGTTCTGGCATGGCCCTCCATCCCCTCTAAGCGTGAAATGCGTGCTGTAGCCTCACCTACGGATTTCATGCCCTCACGGGTTGCTTGTTGCCATGTCACAATTTTCATATATTTATGAACTGATAACCCACCAGTATAGCTGGCCGCCCCAGAGGTTGGTAGCACATGATTTGGCCCTGAGGCCTTATCACCGAAAGCAACCGTGGTTTCTTCACCTAAAAAGAGCGACCCATAAGAGGTTAAGCGATCTTTCCACCAGTCCAAATCTGTTGCCTGAACGGTTAGGTGTTCGGGGGCATATTGATCAGAAGTTGCCGCCATTTCCTCACGATTATCACAAAGCACAACCTCAGCATAATCACGCCAAGCGGCTTCGGCATTAATACGGTTTGTTTCAGGGAGATCAGCGATTAATGAGGGCACAAGCGCAATGCGGTAGACGAGCCAGCAGCCACGGCTTAAGAGT
>JAQCJL010000173.1 GCA_027593125.1 Pseudomonadota bacterium
GTTCTGTTCATAACTGTATTCATGTCTGCAAGCAGCATGGTACAGGCAGCAAGCGTGCCTGAATCTTCTGATCCAATCAAAGTTATTAAAAATGACTGGACTGGTCAATTATTCTCAACCGAAATTGTTGGTGAACTTTTGAAAGAGATGGGCTATAATATTGAATATGTCAGTGCAGGGGCCTTACCACAGCACCCGGGCATTGCACAGGGTAATCTTCATCTGCAAACCGAAGTATGGACAAATAATGTTGGAGATTTATATCCAGGCCTAGTTGAAAAAGGCGATATTGTTGTTGTTGGTGATCTTGGTCTTGATCCTAAAGAAGGTTGGATTTACCCGCCATATATGGAAGAAAAATGCCCAGGACTGCCAAGTTATAAAGCCCTTTATGAATGCCAGCAGGCATTTGCTTCTGCAGCGACATTTCCAAAAGGTAGAGTGATTACATATCCGGCAGATTGGGGTACACGTTCACGTGATCTAATCTCAAGCATTGATATGCCGTTTGAACCTATCCCTGGTGGAAGTGAAGGCGCAATGATGGCTGAATTAAAATCAGCTTACGCATCTAACGAACCTATCCTCATGATGATCTGGCAACCTCATTGGATTTTTGCCGATCTTGATCTAAAATTTGTTGAATGGAACCCTGTTGAAGGCGAATGTGTTGAAGAAAGCCAGCAAAAGGATACTGCCTGTGGCTTTGAACAAGCCGCCGTTCATAAAGTTGTTTGGGGCGGTTTCGAAGCAAAATGGCCAGCAGCGTTTAAAATGGTCTCCAATTTTGAATTGACCAATGAAGACGAAAACTGGGCTATTTTTGAAGTCGATAATAATGGTCGCGACGTTGAGGATGTAGCCAAGGAATGGCTTGCCAAAAACGAAGATCGTTGGAAGCCTTGGATTAAATCGGCTCTGTAAACGCTTAACTTAAATGATGACATCAAACGGTGGATATTGATCCGCCGTTTGATAGTTCCTGTGATACATTTGCATTGAATAAATCGATTTTGTTTTGCAATATTCATTTTATCTGATTAATTATTTAGTAATTTATGCGATTAATTCAAAAATAATAGCTAGATGTAAGGATTAATCATCATGGCTAAAGAAAGCATATCAAAAAAAGATATTGCATTATCTTGTAGGCATATTTGGAAGGTTTATGGTGAAAAACCTGAACAGTTCTTCAGCCAAGGTAATGGCGCGGTTAATACTCCAAAAGAGTATGCTAACACCATTCAGAACAGCAACCATATCGTTGCAAATGCTGATGTAAGTTTTGATGTATATAATGGTGAAATTTTTGTGATCATGGGGTTATCCGGTTCTGGAAAATCCACAATTGTTCGCTGTTTATCACGATTGGTTGAACCTACGGCTGGTGATATTATCCTTGATGGTCAAAATCTTCTCGAAAAATCAGAAAAGGAACTGATTGAAATCCGTCGCCATAAAATGGGTATGGTGTTTCAAAGCTTTGGGTTGATGCCTCATCTCAATGTCATTGACAATATCGCTTTTCCTCTGAAACTTCAGGGTATTCAGCAGACGGAATGTTACAAGCAAGCAGAACAGGTTATTGATCTGGTTGGCTTAAATGGTCGTGAAACAAATTTCCCGAATGAACTCTCTGGTGGACAACAACAGCGTGTTGGTATTGCTCGCTCACTTGCCGTCGAACCTGATATCTGGTTACTTGATGAACCTTTTTCTGCTCTGGACCCATTGATCCGGAAAAATATGCAGAATGAATTTCTTAACATTCAGTCCAAACTCCATAAGTCTATTGTTTTCATCACACATGATTTTCAAGAAGCGTTACGGTTGGCAGACCGGATGGCTATTATGCGGGATGGAATGATTGTTCAGATAGGTCGCCCCGTTGACCTTATTTTAAATCCTGTTGATGATTATGTTCGTGAATTTACAAAAGATGTCCCATGGGAAGCCTTTTTAAAAGCAGCTGACATATGCGAGCCGGCAAAAGGCTCACTCAGAGGCCTTGGTCGCATAACGGCAGATACTCCCGTGGAAAGCCTTCTTGGGTATTTAGCAAAGCATCCAAAAGGCGTCATTGTTGAAGCTAAAGATGGCGCAACACTTGGAACCATAACATCAAGTGTTCTTCTGTCATCATTAGCTAATATAAGTGATGCGCGACCGGCTGAGGTAAAACAATAGGTATGATTAGAAAAAACATACATTCTGATTTTATCCTTTGGCTGGGGATTATCCTTGCAACATTGGTTTTAATTGTTGCCCAAGACCACATCACCTGGTTTTCAACCTATCCAAAAGCATTAATTGTGCCTATTGATTCATGGCTAAATACCGGCATGGATATACTTATTGCTTATCTTGGTTGGTTTTTCATGGGCATTTCTTGGCTATTAGAATGGCCAATTACCTTTGTGAGATTTATTTTGCAATCCGTACCATGGAGCGTTACGAGTTTCGTTGTAGCGTTGATTGCATTTATCGCCGCTGGCTGGCGTCTTACCCTTTTTGCTCTTGCCTCATGTTTTTATATGGTAGTGATCGGCTATTGGTCTGAAAGTATGAATACGCTTTCGCTTGTCTTTATATCTGTTCCTTTGGCTTTTCTGATAG
>JAQCJL010000174.1 GCA_027593125.1 Pseudomonadota bacterium
CACTGGCACCGGCGGTGGTATGAAACGTTTTTGTGGCGGTGTTGGTATTCAGTTTCCTGATATTACAAACGCATCTCGCGCTATGAAATCTAAAGAAGCCGATAATTGTGCGGCAAATGGTGTTGAGTTTATTGAGATTATTGTTGGTAACGATGGTTTGGCCTTTTCTAATTCTCTTGAAGCCAATGCCATGAACCTCACCATTTCTCATATTGCTGTTGCTTTAGCCGCTGAATTGCCAGGGGGCGGTAAAACTAATATTAAAAACACTGCTTATGAAGCAAATGCTCTGACCACTTGGGCAGAGGTTGATAATTTCGTTGCCGCTATGGGCGGTGAGAAAGCAAACCTCCCTGCAAAGCCTATTTCAATTATGGTGCCTCCTCCTACCTCTGGTACCAGAGACGCGCTTGGTGCGCTTTTTGTTGAACCCGGTTTGAAATCCCTTGGCTTGGAAAAGTCTGATGAGTTGCGCGAAGATGGTCGTGCCATCGAAATGGGTGAAAACGACAGCCTGATTATTGAAAAGCTTGTTGCTGATCCTGAAATGTTTGGCGTCTTTGGTTATTCCTTCTTAGAGCAAAACCGGGATAAAGTTCAGGCATCTGTTGTTAATGGTGTTGAGCTGACCTTTGAAAACATTGCTTCTTATGAGTATCCTGGCGCTCGCCCACTCTTCTTTTATATCAAGAAAGCCCATATTGGCGTTATTCCGGGTATGAAGGAATTTGTTGGTGAGTTTGTATCAGAAAAAGCCATGGGTCTTGATGGATATCTGTTCCCTGCTGGTCTTGTTCCCCTGACAGAAGAAGAAACTGAAGCACAAATGGCTAAAGTCTCTAATCTGTAAAATATTGATAAGGCATCATGATCTGTGTCATGATGCCTTATCGCCCCTTTTGGAAATAGCACTTTATGATACCCTCAGCTGTTACGAATATCTTTTCTTTAACGGTAGTGCTTTTTCTGACAGCGCTTATCGTTTTTTTTATTGGTAAAAGTTATATTGTCAGCCTAAGCCAAGCTCAAGGTGTGCGTCCACATTCGCTTAGACAATATTATGGAATTTATGCAGCAGCTTGGACATTTGTTCCAGCAATCCTTGTCCTTTTAATGTGGACTGCATTAACTCAGCCCGTTCTTACACGCTTGAGCCAAACTTTATTGCTTGACGCCTATCCCAACATTGAAGGTGCGATGCTTCAATTACGACTGGCTCAGCTTCAGAATATCTCAACAGGTTTAATTTCTGCTTCTGATGATACTATGAGATCACTTGCTGATGCTCAGGCTAATTTAAGGGCAAACGCCAATGATCTGAAGTTTGTCGTCAGCCTTTTGGTCGCCTTTGCAGGGGCGATTTTTGCTATTCGGCAAATCTCACCAGAACAAAAAGCGCGCATAAAATGGGAAGGGTTTTTACGGCGGTTATTTTTTGTGGCGGCGGTTGTCGCCATTCTTACAACTGTTGGTATTGTTTCCTCATTACTATATGAATCTATTCGGTTTTTCTCACAATACAGCATGATTGATTTCTTTTTTGGGACGCATTGGTCACCCTTAAAGGCCTTTTCCAGTAGCGGCGGTCAGTCAGAAGTTGATGGCGTCACCCAAGGGTCATTTGGTATGTTGCCGGTCATGGCAGGCACATTATTAGTGGCCTTTATTGCCATGATGGTGGCTGTGCCTGTTGGCCTATTTGCAGCGATTTATATGGCTGAGTTTGCTAGTGAACGCACACGCAATATCGTAAAACCTGCGCTAGAGGTGCTGGCAGGTGTTCCGACTGTGGTTTATGGGTTTTTTGCCGCATTAACCGTTGGGCCATTTATTCGTGATCTAGGTCTTTTTGCCGGGTTAGATATTTCTGCTCAAAGCGCGTTAGCCGCAGGCGGCGTTATGGGCATCATGATCATCCCATTTATCTCATCTCTTTCCGATGATGTGATCACGGCTGTGCCGCGTTCGCTTCGTGATGGGGCGCTTGGGCTTGGCAGTACACGCGGAGAAATGATCACCAAAGTGGTTCTGCCAGCCGCTTTTCCGGGATTAATCGGGGCGTTTCTTTTGGCTATCAGCCGAGCGATTGGGGAAACCATGATTGTCGTGATGGCGGCAGGGGTAAGCGCCCAATTAACGATAAACCCGCTTGATAGTGTCACCACCGTCACGGTGCAAATTGTCATGCTGTTGACCGGGGATACCGAGTTTGATTCTCTGAAAACCCTATCTGCCTTTGCACTTGGCATCACCTTATTTGTTATCACTTTGATGTTGAATATGGCAGCTTTGAGCGTTTCACGTCGCATGGGAGGCCGATATGAATAACCCTATCAAAGCGATGTCAATTGATGACAGACTTGCCCAGATTTCCAAAAGTTTGCACAAAAGGCATAAACGAGAAAAACGCTTAAAAACCGCAGGCATTGCCGCGATAACTCTGGCGATCGGGTTTTTGGTTGTTCTGATGGTCAATATTTTTTCAAATGGGTATACAGCCCTGCTTCAATCCGAGGTTCGTGTGAACCTTGAAATTCCAATGGATAAGTTACTTGGTGAAGATGGT
>JAQCJL010000175.1 GCA_027593125.1 Pseudomonadota bacterium
TTTGAACATCTTTTTCCCCCAAACGGATAGTTATAGTTTTAGTTAAAAAACTATCCATTAGAAAGTTTGTTATGTCAACCATACAAATCTTGACTTTATCTTAGTGATGGTTTTCAGTAATAAAATGAATGTTAAAAAGAATATAAAAGCTCGTTCCATCAGCTCAATTCGGAAAGCTGAGTTTTCCAAAGCCGCTTTTGAAGCAGTAATTAGATATGGTTTACGGGGAACTACACTTGAAAAAGTAGGCGAGATCGCTGGAGTTTCAAAAGGTGTGGTGCTTCATCATTTCAAAGATAAGAGTTCATTATTAGAGGCTGTATTTCGCCGCTCTAACGCAGTCTTAAGTAAATCTTTCGTCGAATTAGTTCGTTATGCAGAAAGCCCATATGATCGGTTGTGGGCAATTGCCTATGCAAATTTTTCCACTTCCATATATAATAAAGAAGTCTGTCAGGCTTGGGTCACATTGCTTGCTGAAGTGCCGCATAATAATATTTGCCAACGAATACAATATGTTAATAACCAGAGGATTAAAAGTAACCTAAAACATGAGCTAAAGCATTTTTTAGATTCTCAAAAAGCCGATGAGACCGCAAATATTTTGAGCATATTGATTGATGGCATCTGGGTACGTGCGGGATTATTTATGCAAATACCAGATAGCGAAAAGGCGTTAGACGAATTTGAGTTTACGATCATTAACCTGATGGTGGCAACCGACGAGCAAAGAAAACAACATAAATTGGCACGTGTTAAGATCAAAAAAATTGCTGAAATCGCTTTAAATTCAAGATTTATCCAACACTAAAATCTTGTCTTTGTTTGAAGATAAGTATGTTTATTCTTATTCTTGAAAAGATCATATACAGGTTCAATCAACCCTGCGCTTGTAATTAAGACAATACCCCACATTTCTTTCGACCCAATGATCTCATCAGCAAAGATCGTAGCGGAAATTGTTCCAAATGGGATTTCAATCATCATCAGTAATCCTGCCAAGCCGGGACTAACATATTTCGGCCCCCATAGTGATGTAAACGCCCCTGGGATCAAAAAAATAATAATAAAAGGCATAAGCCATGGCAGAGTCGATGTAATTTGTGGCCATGATGGGGCATATTCTGGGACAATAATCAGTGAGATTATAAACGCAGCAATCATTCCCCAAAAGAAAAATCCAATAGTTAGGTCCATGCCGTTCAGCTTTTCATATTTTCTGATGCGGACAATGGCAATGGCCCAGATTATACCCGCTAGCAACCCCATCCAGTCCCCCAAATTTTTGGGGACGGGAAAATTTACCCCTAAACCAAACATTATCAACATCCCCATAAAAGCGAGGATAATTGCAATAATGCGTTGCAAGGTAATCATCTCTTTCAAGACCACTGCGGCAATTAAGGTGCTCCAGACAGGGGTAAGGTAATACAGCATGATTGCGCGAATGACATCTGTGTAGAGAAATGCAAGCGAATAACAAAGCAACGAGAAGCCAGATAGGATAACAGTAATCTGAAGAGTCATGCCTCCACGCATTATAGATTGCCAGCGATATGCGGTAACAGGAAGCAACAATATTGTCGGTAACGCAAACCAAATAACGCCGGCCCAGAGATTATGAACACCAACTTCATTTATGCCGCGTAAAGGTATCCAGAAAATACCCCAGATTGCTCCTGCGTAAATACAGGCAAATTTTGCTAATCCATCTGTTGAAAATGATTGCATTGATTAGTTTTCCTATGTTATAAAATAATTACCAATGGTAAGTTTATTGTCAAGTGGTAAGATATAAGTAGCGTTTAAATCTAGGTGATGTGGAAATTTTTATGAAATATGATTATATCATCATAGGAGCTGGTTCTGCTGGATGTGTCCTCGCCAACCGACTAAGTGACCATGCAAATACCAAGGTTCTTCTGATTGAGGCTGGTCGGAAAAATAACGCACTTTCTCTTAAAATTCCAGCCGCGGTTTTAGAAAATCTGCAAAGCACCCGGCATAATTGGGCTTTTCAAGGTGAACCGGAACCCGAACTTGGTGGTCGCCGTATCACCCATGACAGAGGAAAAACCCTTGGAGGGTCCTCATCCATCAATGGGATGGTCTTTATTCGGGGTCATGCCCTTGATTTTGAAGGCTGGCGTCAAATGGGATGTGAAGGCTGGGGCTATGCTGATGTTCTACCATATTTTAAGCGAATGGAAACCTATTCAGGGGGGGGAACCAAATATAGAGGGGGTGAAGGGTCGCTGAATGTGCATCGCCCAACTCCGGAAAACCCCATTTATAAAGCCTTCTTAGCTGCTGGGCATGAGGCTGGTTATAATCTGACAAAGGATATTTGTGGATATCAACAAGAAGGTTTTGGTGTGTTGGATATGAGCATCCATAAAGGTGAACGGAGAAGCACTGCAACTGCTTATCTTGATCCGGTTCGTCATAGAGATAATCTTAGTGTGATAACAAACGCTCATGTTCAAAAAATTCTATTTAATGGGAAAACAGCAACAGGTGTTCGTTAT
>JAQCJL010000035.1 GCA_027593125.1 Pseudomonadota bacterium
AATAATTACAATAGTTTAGAAATGATGTGTGAAAACAATAATGTTCCATCTTTCAAAATGAAAAAGTCTGGTATACCATAAAAATATAACGATTCCGGTGATTGGCGGAAACACCAAGGCCGCTGCCTAAAACATGACATAATTAAGGGAAGCATCAATGAATATTCATGAGTATCAAGCAAAGGCGATACTGAAAAGCTATGGCGCAGCTGTGGCGCAGGGCGCAGTTATCACTAGCGCAGATCAGATCGACAAGGCGATAGATTCCATGCCAGGGCCAGTCTGGGTCGTCAAAAGCCAAATCCATGCTGGCGGACGCGGCAAAGGAACCTTTAAAGAATTACCATCCGGGGCCAAAGGCGGCGTCCGTGTTAGCTTTTCAGCTGATGAGGCCAAAACTAACGCCAAAGAAATGTTTGGTAAAACATTAGTAACGGCACAAACAGGCGCCGCAGGCAAAACTGTGAACCGCCTCTATATTGAGGCTGGTGCTGATATTGGACGTGAGCTTTATCTCTCAATCCTGGTGGATCGCGCTGTTGGCAAAGTGGCTTTTGTTGTTTCAACCGAAGGCGGCATGGATATCGAAGCCGTCGCTCATGATACCCCAGAAAAAATCCACAGCGTTGCGATTAACCATAGTACAGGTTGCACCGATGCTGATGCTGCCACATTGGCGGATGCGTTAGCTCTTGATGGCACTGCACGCGATGAAGGTATCACCCTTTTTAAGGCGCTTTATCAAGCTTTCACCGAAAAGGATATGAGTTTGCTTGAGATCAATCCTCTGGTAGTCACCAAAGATAATCATATTCAGGTGCTAGATGCCAAAGTCTCTTTGGATAACAACGCAATGTTCCGTCATCCAGATATCATGGAGTTGCGCGATATCACAGAAGAGGACCCCAAAGAGCTAGAAGCATCAAAACATGATCTCGCTTATATTGCTCTTGATGGCGATATTGGCTGTATGGTCAATGGCGCCGGATTAGCTATGGCAACCATGGATATTATTAAACTTTATGGGGCTGAGCCTGCCAACTTCCTTGATGTTGGCGGCGGCGCCAGTAAGGAAAAAGTGACTGCGGCATTCAAAATTATTACCGCTGATCCCAATGTAAAAGGCATTCTGGTTAATATCTTTGGCGGCATCATGCGTTGTGATGTGATTGCCGAAGGTGTTGTTCAGGCGGCTAAAGATGTCAAACTTAGCGTTCCATTGGTGGTTCGCCTAGAAGGCACAAAAGTCGCTGAAGGCAAAGCCATATTGGAAGCAAGCAATCTTGATCTCATCGCTGCTGATGATCTCAACGATGCCGCAGAAAAAATCGTTAAGGCAGTTAAAGGAAACTAGGGGCAAGACAATGGCAATTTTAATTAACAAAGAAACCAAGATCATTGTTCAGGGCCTGACCGGAAAAACCGGAACATTCCATACGGAACAGGCACTGGCCTATCACAACACACAGATGGTTGCGGGCACGCACCCTAAAAAGGGCGGACAAGAATGGACTAGCGAATCAGGCAAAAGCCTTCCGCTATATGCCAGCGTCGCAGAAGCTAAGGATGCAACTGGCGCCAACGCCTCAGTGATCTATGTGCCACCTGCTGGTGCCGCTGATGCGATTATTGAGGCCATAGACGCTGAGATTGAGCTGATTACTTGTATCACCGAAGGCGTGCCAGTGATGGATATGGTCAGGGTAAAGGAACGGCTTGATGCCTCATCCTCACGGTTGATCGGGCCGAACTGTCCTGGTCTTCTCACCCCCGAAGAATGCAAAATTGGTATTATGCCTAGCAGCATTTTCCGCCGGGGCTCTGTCGGGGTACTGTCGCGATCTGGCACCCTCACCTATGAGGCAGTTTATCAGACCAGCATGGCAGGACTGGGGCAAACCACCGCGGTAGGTATTGGCGGTGACCCCGTTAAGGGAACTGAGTTCATTGATGTGTTAGAAATGTTCCTCGCCGATGAGGAAACAGCATCAATTATCATGATTGGGGAAATTGGCGGCTCTGCCGAAGAAGAAGCCGCGCAATTCATCAAAGATGAGGCCAAGAAAGGGCGTAGCAAACCTATGGTTGGGTTTATTGCTGGCCGGACCTCACCTCCAGGTCGGACAATGGGTCATGCGGGTGCTGTGATTTCAGGCGGCAAAGGTGGCGCAGAGGCCAAGATCGAAGCCTTGCAATCCGCAGGGGTAACCGTATCCCCCTCACCTGCCAGCCTTGGTGATACTTTGGTGTCCGTCCTCAAAGGTTGATCCTCAGCACGTAAAACCCGAATATGAAATAAAGGGGCAAACGGCCCCTTTATTTATAACCAAAAAAAGAGCGCTAAAAGCGCTCTGTTCAGGGGGATTAATAAAATATCCTCACAAATATGATATCGGGTTTATGCCGAACGCGCCAAGCTTGCATCAAGACGCTTATTTTCGGCAATCCGCTGATCTAAGGTGGTAACGATGGCATCAACGGTTGGGTTAAGCATTCCTAAATGGCGACCAATGGTCTGAATGATCCGGTCAACACGTTCCACATTGGTCACGCCTCCGTCAATGGCACGCGCTACAGAAGATGGCTTAAGCAGTTGCTTTGCCGCCGCTGCATATTTATCAAAAGGCACTTGATCTGATTTATCTGCACCAAGACGTTGTGCCAAATCATCGACCCAGTGATACATCTGATGAGCAATATCAATATTGCCATGAACTGCGTCATGGATGGGCTGAATCCCATCATCAAGAACACACCGATAATTACCTGTCATCAACATAGACCATTTTGCCATAGGGACAAAAAGGCTCTCAAACACGCGAAGCTTAACAGGGACATCTTTACCATCAAGGCGAACAGCTTCGATATCATCGGCAAGCTGTCTTAGCATGGCATTATGGGTGGGATCAGCAAACACGCTGGCCTTAAAATTAGTGGGCAAACCGACATGGAGCACATTACTGCCTTCTTCTGGCGGGCGAAACGCTTGGGGATCAGGGCTACATAATGACATTAACCCCGGTTCAAAATCTGCCCAAACATCAGCATCGTGATAGCAATCTGAAAGGTTAGCATCTGCCAGAGCAGGAATACGCTTGAGAAAAGGGAGCGGCGGCATATTCATAATGGAAAGGCAGGGTTTTTTGCTTTGGGCAATCCGCTTCATCAAACCAGCCACAGCGGCAGAGGAATATTGCGGTTCCTGCATAGCAAGGCCAATCATATCAAATTGATTAGGATCGGTAGATTCTGGGGTAGTGGCATTAAGTTTACCCGGCAAATCATAGGATTTGATTGACCTGTGCGCGTCTTCATCACGAAGCTTAATGCGCACATCAGTGCCTTCGGTATTAATTAATTTTGCTGAAGCGGTGCGGCAAACAAGCGTCAAATCGTGACCAGCCATAAGCAATTTTGTCGACAGCAATGAGCCATACGATGCGCCTAAAATTAGAATTTTCATCGGAACCTCCGCTTCTTTATGTCATTTGATAAATTAAGAGATCGTGTAACAAGAAGAAAGGAAAAAAGTGAAAAAGTGAAAACTGTAAATATTTTACAAATACAATTTACAAAATCATAGAATTGACTTATAACAATACTATCCACAATAACAGATTCGCTTTGTTATCAAAGGAAATAAAGGCCAGAGCAACACGCCAAAAGGGGGTCACATGGATAAAATTATGGCAGGCCATAAACTTCGGCGGTTTCGGCAATCTTTGGATATGTCGCAGTCAGGTATGGCAGAAACGCTGGGCATTAGCCCCTCTTATCTCAATTTACTTGAGCATAACCAGCGCCCACTTACCGCGGCACTTTTGCTTAAGATTGGTAGCAGTTTTAATATCAATATTATGGATTTTGCCGAAGATGACACCAGCAGTTTAATTGATGGGATGGCTGATATTTTCACGGATCCGGTCTTAGCCGATGAAAGGGTGACGAGGCGTGAATTACAAGATAGCGTTTCGGCTAGCCCTAATGTCACTCGCGCCATCATCAAGTTGTTTGAGGCCTATCGCAGAGTGAGAGATGAGCTGGTGCATAAAGCTGGCGATTCTGGGATATCACCGATGGGCGGCAGTTCCGTTGAAAAAGTGCGGCAATTGCTCGAGGATCATCACAATTACTTCCCTGATCTTGAAAATCACGCCCAAGAATTGCGTGAAGAAATTCAAGTTAACATTCCCGGCATTGGCGCGAAAAGTATGCCCCAGGATTTGGATTTGAATGCGTTGATTGCCTATATTCGCACCAAGCATCAGATTACCATTCGCATGATGCCCATTGATGTCATGGGCAATCAGCTCCGCCGCTATGATCTCCACCGCCAAGAAATCCTAATCAGCGAGGTGTTACAGCGGCCTCAACGCATTTTCCATCTGCTTGTTCAATATGCTTTGATTGAACAAAATCAGATTATAAATCCCAAAATTCAAGAACTTGGCAAGCTTGATGAGCAAACCCTTTCGCTTGCCCGTATCACCATGGCAGGGTATTTTGCCGCCGCCGTGATGATGCCATATGTGCAATTTCTTAGCGCCGCCAAACAATTGCGATATGATATTGATCTATTATCCCGGCGCTTTGGGGTATCGTTTGAACAAGCCTGCCATCGGCTGACTACCCTAAATGCCCCCACGGATAAAGGTATTCCTTTTGCCTTTATCCGCATCGATGATGCTGGAAATGTATCCAAACGGATATCAGCAGGAGGCATTAATTTCTCCCTTCACGGCGGCACATGCCCTAAATGGTCGGTGCATCGCAGCTTTCGTAATCCAGAAAAAACCCTGGTTCAGGCGGCAGAATTGCCAAATGGCCAACAGGTTTTATCTATTGCGCGCGCTGTTCCGCCCTTGCTTTCCCCATCGAGTGAGCAACCCTCAGAGTTTGCTATCGCCTTAGGGTGTGAGTTGCATCACGCCAGCGAAATTATTTATGCTGATCATCTGGAACTTGGCAAATCCCGAAAGCTTGAACCCGTTGGTGTAAGCTGTTCTGTCTGTGAAAGGCTAGATTGCACCCAACGCTCACAGCCGCCTATCGGCTATGATTTGCGGTTTGACAGCAATATGCGCCGTGTTGGAATGTATGATCTGGATGGCAGTTAAGCCCTGACATCCCGATCTTATTATTCCGCCGCTGCTTCAACGGATTTGGCAACCTGGCAGGCGGCAAACTTGAACTCAGGGATTTTACCATACGGATCAAGCTGAGGATTGGTCAGAATATTAGCCGCCGCCTCAACATAGGCAAATGGCACAAAGACCATATCCTCGGACACCGCGCGATCAGCACGAGCCATAATGTTAATGGTTCCGCGGCGGGTACTGATTGCAATCATTTCCCCTGCCTCAACCCCAAGTCGGCGAAGCGTTTTCGGGTTTAGTGAGGCGTTTGCCTCAGGCTCAATAACATCAAGAACCGTAGCCCGACGTGTCATTGACCCGGTATGCCAATGTTCCAGTTGTCTGCCCGTGGTTAGGATCATCGGATATTCCGCGTCTGGTGTCTCAGCCGGGGCAATAATCTTAGCGGGCGTAAACCGCGCTCTGCCGTTATCTCGCGGGAAACTATCACCAAAGACGATAGGTTGGCCCGGATCATCCGCAGAAAGCGATGGGTAAGTCACTGCATTTTCTTTTTCCAAACGTTCCCAAGTAATGTTTTTCAGCGATGCCATAGATAATTGCATTTCTGCAAACACATCTTTGGGGTGGGTATATTGCCAATTCAGACCAATGCGTTTTGCCAGTTCTACGGTAATCCACCAATCTTCTTTGGCTTCACCAGGGGCATCAATAGCCTTGCGGCCCATCTGAACCTGACGATTAGTATTGGTTACGGTGCCGGTTTTCTCTGCCCATGCCGAAGCTGGCAAAATAACATCAGCATAATTGGCTGTTTCCGTAAGGAAGATATCCTGAACCACAAGATGGCTAAGCTTAGCCAGCGCATCCCGCGCATGATCCACATCAGGATCAGACATGGCAGGATTTTCACCCAGAATATACATAGATGATATCTGCCCTTCATGAATGGCGTCCATGATTTCTGTTACGGTTAGGCCTTTTTCTGACGCAATTTTTTCTGATTTCCAAATCTTATTAAATGCAGACCGCACCCCATCATCGGTAACGCTCTGATAATCGGGCAAGAACATTGGGATGAGACCTGCATCCGAAGCTCCCTGCACATTGTTTTGCCCACGCAGAGGATGGAGACCGGCCCCTGGGCGTCCAACCTGACCACACATCAGTGCCAGTGAGATTAAACAGCGCGAGTTATCTGTACCATGGATATGCTGTGACACCCCCATACCCCAGAAAATCATCGCTGCCTTTGCGCCAGCAAAGTCACGTGCAACTTGCCGCAAAGTATCTGCCTCAATACCGCAGAATTCAGACATTTTCTCAGGTGAAAAATCCTTAAGATGAGCTTTCATCTCATCCCAATTTTCTGTGAACGTATCAATATATTGCTGATCGTAAAGCTTTTCTTCAACGACCACATTCATGATCGCATTAAGCATCGCAACATCAGAACCCGGACGGAATTGCAGCATATGGGTAGCTAGACGCTTCATCCCTTGTGCCCGTGGATCCATGACAATCAGCTTGCCGCCACGCTTGGCAAATTGTTTAAAATAAGTCGCCGCAACCGGATGGTTTTCAATCGGATTACAACCAATGACAATGGCAACATCCGAATTTTTAATTTCATTAAAGGTTGCGGTTACCGCACCTGAACCAACATTTTCAAGCAAAGCCGCCACGGATGAGGCATGACAAAGCCGGGTACAGTGATCCACATTATTATGACCAAAGCCTTCGCGAATGAACTTTTGAAAGAGATAAGCTTCTTCGTTGGAACATTTGGCAGAACCGAAACCGGCGACGCGTTTCCCGTCTTCGGCACGCGCCGCTGTCATGCCATTAGCGGCAAAATCCAGTGCCTCTTCCCAACTGGCTTCTCGGAAATGGGTAAAGGGATTAGCCGGGTCAACATTTAACCCCTTGGCTGGCGCATCTTCCCGGCGGATCAATGGTTTGGTCAGACGGTGTGGATGGTGAATATAATCAAACCCAAAGCGGCCTTTTACACAAAGCCGGTTTTCGTTGGCTGGCCCTGGGGCACCTTCAACATATTTAACTTTGCCGTCTTTAACCTTAAAGGTCAGCTGACAACCAACACCGCAATAAGGGCAAACCGACTGTATCTCATCATCAATATCCTTGCTGTCACCCATCTGGGCATCATCAACGGCGCTCGCAGGCATCAATGCCCCTGTTGGACAAGCTTGGACACATTCTCCGCAAGCCACACAGGTGGATTGCCCCATCGGATCATCCATATCAAAAACAATTTTGGCATGACTGCCGCGCCCTGACATCCCGATCACATCATTGACCTGAACTTCACGGCAAGCCCGAACACAGAGGTTGCAATGAATACAAGCATCAAGATTAACGCGCATCGCAACATGGGAATCATCAAGCAAAGGCACGGTTTCTATTGCTCTGCTTGGAAATCTGCTCGATTCCACATGGTTTTCTGCCATCATCGTAAGAAAATGTGATGACGCATCATGCGCTTCCTGAGGTTGGTCAGCGGCCAGCAATTCCACCACCATAGCCCGTGCCTTGGTAGCACGATCACTGGCGCTATTGACCACCATACCGTCTTGAACAGAACGAATGCATGATGCCACCAGCGTTCTCTCGCCCTCAACCTCAACCATGCAAGCGCGGCAATTGCCGTCTGACCTATACCCGGGTTCAGGCTTATGGCAAAGATGCGGAATGGTATTCCCCTGCCCTTTTGCGGCTTCCCAAATGCTGGTGCCTTCGGGAACGGAAACCGGCTTGCCATCAAGCGTAAAAGTAACGGTTTTGATCTGGAGTGAGTCAGGCATGGTTCAAACCCTTAGCTAATTTCGCTGTCAAAATGTTTCATGGTAAGGCGAATGGCATTAGGGGCCGCCTGTCCTAACCCGCAAATAGACGCATCAACCATCACCTGACACAAATCTTCAAGTAAAGGTTTATCCCATTGCTCAGCTTGCATCAGTTGCACAGCCTTACTGCAACCTGTGCGGCATGGAGTGCATTGCCCACAGCTTTCATCCTCAAAGAACCGAAGCATATTAAGCGCTGCGTCACGCACTTGATCTTGATCTGATAATATCACAACTGCGGCTGACCCAATGAAACTGCCATGTGGTTGAAGCGTATCAAAATCCAACGGCACATCCGAAAGTGAGGCGGGTAAAATCCCTGATGATGGACCACCAGGTTGATAGGCCTTGAACACATGACCATCTTTCATGCCGCCAGCAGCCTCAATAATATCCATTACTGTTGAACCCGCCGGTAAGAGATACACCCCCGGTTTGGCAACACGCCCAGAGATAGAATAACTGCGCAAACCTTTGCGGCCATTCTTTTCTACTGATGACAAAATCTCATGCCCTTCACGGCAAACTCGTGCCACCCAATAAAGGGTTTCAATGTTGTGCACCAAGGTGGGGCGACCAAATAGACCGACTTGTGCCACATAAGGTGGGCGGTGACGCGGCAAACCACGTTTGCCTTCGATCGATTCGATCATTGCACTTTCTTCGCCGCAGATGTAGGCACCAGCGCCGCGCCGCAGATCAATATATCCTTTTTCAACAATACCAGCTTGCTCAAGGCGTTTGATTTCCTCTGCCAGAATATGCAAGACCGCTGGATATTCATCACGCATATAAATAAAGCATCGTGTGGCTTCTACTGCCCACGCAGCAATCAACATGCCCTCAAGAAACACATGCGGCGTGCGCTCAAGATAGCAGCGATCCTTGAATGTTCCTGGCTCACCCTCATCCCCATTGACGGTAAGATAGCGTGGACCTTCGGCGGCACGCACAAAACCCCATTTCCGCCCAGATGGGAAACCAGCCCCACCAAGACCGCGCAGGCCACTTTGATTGACCGTTTCCTGCACTTCTTCCCAATTGCCATGATCACGCAATTCCAAAAGGCGGTTATAACCCCCTTCTTTGCAATAGGCATCAAAACCTTGATAATCGGGGATATGCGCGTGGGTATCATCGGCGGCAATCGCGTCCTCAACTTTCTCCACGGTGGCATGATCAATATGATTATGGCCAATCTCAAGGGTTGGCGCAGTATCGCATCGTCCCATACATGGCGCACGCAGAACCCGAACCTCTTTCGGATCAAGCCCCTTTTCTAAAGCCTTCATCAGGCTCTGTGCACCTGCTAGTTCACACGAAAGCGAATCACAAACGCGAATGGTCAATGCGGGTGGCGGTGTAGCCCCCTCATCAACAACATCAAAATGAGCATAAAATGTTGCAACTTCATAAACTTCTGTCTGGGATAGCCGCAATTCTTCGGCAAGAGCGTGCAAATGCGGCACGCTTAAATGCCC
This sequence comes from Pseudomonadota bacterium, assembly GCA_027593125.1. Taxonomy (GTDB): domain Bacteria; phylum Pseudomonadota; class Alphaproteobacteria; order Puniceispirillales; family UBA1172; genus UBA12202. The sequence goes on from JAQCJL010000035.1 coordinate 9,445, forward strand.
ATAATTATCTTGGATCAGATGCAGATATTCAATCAGCATATCTTGCTGACGGGGACGATCGCCTAAAAGTGAGCGAACCTCAGCTAAAGCTTGCTCAGTGAACTGACGGCCTTTGGGGGTTTTCCTACCCTTTCCTCTAGCGGATTTCCAAATACCATTTTCATCAATGATAGCGTCCAAAGTCCATCCTCCAAGCGTTCAAATGCATGAAACTTATGTCTGATTTGGTATACCAGATCTTCACACATCATAACTAGATTATTATGTATACCACAATAAGAAAACCTGTAAAATCTCTATAAAATGGCATACCTTTACTTATAAAAGATAAGGGTTTTCATCAAGGCTATTGTTGCAAATCAGGATATAATTGCTAAAAAATCGCCACATCAATTCAAAGGAGCAAGGAATGAGTGCAAAAACCAATATGGCCGTCATTGAAATGACCGCACCAGGAGGACCAGAAGTTCTCAGCCTAGGGGAACGTCCTTGCCCTACCCCGTCTGAAAATGAAGTCTTAATCAAGGTCATCGCCGCAGGGGTTAATGGCCCTGACTTGGTGCAAAGACGGGGACATTACCCCCCACCCAAAGGTGCCTCTGATCTCTTGGGGCTTGAAGTCTCAGGGGTTATTACCGCCACAGGAAGTGCGGTAACGGCGTGGCGTGAAGGGGATCAGGTAACCGCCTTAACCAATGGTGGCGGCTATGCTGAATATGTCACGGTCTTGGCTGATCATGTTTTGCCCATACCAGATGGAGTAAGCCTCGAAGATGCGGCAGGTCTGCCAGAAACCTTCTTTACCGTCTGGAGTAATATTTTTCACCAAATGCCTAAAAATAAAGGCGCACGTTTTCTTGTCCATGGTGGGGCTGGCGGTATTGGTTCAACAGCAATACAGCTAGGCGCAGCGATGGGCTATGAAGTGCTAACCACCATAGGAAGCCAAGAAGAGGCTGATTGGTGCATGAGCCTTGGTGCCAATCATACGATCAATTTTCGAAATGAAGATTTTGTTGAGATTACCAGAGCAGCTGGCGGTGCCGATATCATCCTTGATATTATTGGCGGTGATTACCTTGCTCGAAACATTAAAGCCGCCCGTGCGGATGGCCGCCTTGTGCAAATCGCCTTTAACCACGGCTCAAAAATGGAAATTGATCTCATGCCTGTGATGTTAAAACGGCTCACCTTCACGGGTTCAACTTTGCGTTCTCGGCCTGATGCCTTTAAAGCAACCATAGCTGAGGAATTGCGCCAACAGGTTTGGCCTTTGTTTGCTGATGGCACCATTACCACTACCACCCATACGGTCTTTCCTCTTGGTGAAGCAGCAGCGGCCCATCAGATGATGGAGGCCGCAACACATAGAGGAAAGATTTTATTAGCACCTGATCACAGCAATTAACTCAAAGGCTTTAGATAAGCCCTAAGCGACAAGAAACTCCAAGGGCTTAACCTGCCGGAACTGACCAGTGCTTTTCAAGTCCTTCACCACTTTTGGGGTTACAGGCCCATCGAGATAAAGCAATCCTATCGCCTCACCCCCAACCGCGGATCGGCCAAGGGTAAAATTGGCAATATTAATGTCATTTTCCCCAAGCGTCTTACCCAAGGTGCCAATAATACCGGGAATGTCTTCATTCGTGGTGAACAGCATATAGGGGCCAATTTCTGCGTCGATATTGATCCCTTTGATCTGAATAAAGCGCGGCTTATCATCACTAAACACTGTGCCTGCAACTGATCTCTCTAAGGTATCTGTCACCACAGTCACCTTTATATAGCCGTCAAAAATACCGGATTTATCTTGATTGGTGGTGCTAATCTTAATGCCACGCTCTTTGGCAATCACGGGTGCGGATACCATATTTACATCAGGATTTGCACTTTTGAGGATGCCTGCAATCACAGAACAATTTAATGCCGAAACATTCATTTCAGTCACACAACCATCATGACAGATCGCAATGCTCTTAATCGGCTCATCACTCATCTGCCCAACGAAATCACCCAAATGCCCGGCAAGTTTTAACCATGGCCCCATGACCCTTGCTTCTTCTGCTGTGACTGATGGCATATTGATCGCGTTTGTTACCGCACCAGTCAGGAGATAATCCGACATTTGTTCAGCCACTTGCAAAGCGACCTTTTCTTGTGCTTCTACCGTTGCCGCCCCAAGATGCGGGGTGCAAACTACGTTTGGAATACCAAAGAGGGGGTTTTGGATGGCTGGCTCTTCGGCAAACACATCAATTGCCGCCCCTGCCACATGGCCTGAGGAAAGGTATTCGGCAAGCGCAACTTCATCAATCAATCCGCCTCGGGCGCAATTGATAATCCGAACCCCTAACTTGGTTTTAGCAAGATTGTCACGACTAAGAATGTTTTCAGTCTGATCCGTTAACGGCACATGAAGGGTGATAAAGTCAGCACGCGCCAACAGATCATCCAATTCCACCTTTTCCACGCCCATCGTCTTGGCTTTATCTTCACCAAGAAACGGGTCATAGGCTATCACCTTCATCTTTAGCCCTCGCCCACGATCACAGACAATACCGCCTATATTCCCTGCGCCAATCACGCCAAGGGTTTTGCCTGTTAACTCAACCCCCATAAAGCGTGATTTTTCCCATTTTCCGGCATGGGTAGATGCACTGGCTTCGGGTATCTGTCTTGCCACGGCAAACATCATGGCGATGGCGTGTTCGGCGGTGGTGATCATGTTGCCAAAAGGCGTGTTCATAACAATGACCCCTTTGCGCGATGCCGCCTGACGGTCAATATTATCAACACCAATGCCTGCACGGCCAATCACCCTAAGCCGATCCGTAGCCGACAGCAATTTTTCCGTCACCTTTGTCGCTGATCGGATTGCCAAGCCATCATATTGGCTAATCATGTCTCGCAGTTTATCTTTGTCCTTACCCAAATCTGGCAGGAAATCCACATCAATGCCGCGATCCTTAAAAATCTGAACAGCAGCGTCAGACAATTTGTCTGAAATTAAAACTTTAGGTGCCATATTGGCCTCCCTTTTCTTTATCAAAAGATTAAAAACGGTTAAGGTCTAACCACCATCACATAGCGGTTAAGCTGCGGCGGATAAGATCGCTTTTTCAGTGGCATAGGCCCAGTCTAGCCATGGCAACATGGCCGCGATATCACTGGATTCGACCGTACTTCCACACCAAATGCGAAGGCCTGGAGGGGCACTACGGTAAGCGTTGATATCAAAGGCAACACCCTCAGCTTCGAGACGTTTCGCAACGGCTTTGGCAAAACTGGCCATATCGGTAATGGTGTTATCCTGAAACACAAGACAGACTGATGTGTTGGAAAAAGTTGCCTTGTCTTGCGCCAGATTAGCAATCCAGTTTCTCTGATCACAGAAATCCCAGATCAATTTGGCATTGGCATCCGCACGCTGGATCAAACCCTCAAGACCACCAACCGAATGCCCCCATGATAAGGCCACAAGATAATCTTCGACCGCCAGCATTGAGGGAGTATTAATGGTATCCCCTGAAAAAATACCCTCAATGAGCTTGCCATCTTTGGTCAACTGAAAGATTTTTGGAATAGGCCATGAAGGGGTGTAACTTTCAAGCCGTTCAACCGCACGGGGGGAAAGAATAAGCATCCCGTGTGCGGCCTCACCGCCCATTACTTTTTGCCAACTAAACGTGGTGACATCTAAATCTTCCCATGGCAATGCCATAGCAAACGCCGCAGAGGTGGCATCACAAATTGTCAGCCCTTTGCGATCAGAAGGCAAGCGTGTTCCAAGGGGCAGGCGCACACCAGAAGTCGTGCCATTCCATGTAAAAACCACATCCCGATCATAATCAAGACTTGCCATATCAACAATGCCACCATAGGGAGCAGTGCGAATATCTGCATTCAATTTCAATTGTTTGGTCACATCCGAAACCCAAGCTTGACCAAAACTTTCCCACGCAACAATCGTGGCAGGACGCGCGCCTAGTAATGACCACATGGCCATTTCAACAGCGCCAGTATCCGAAGCCGGAACAATGCCAATACGGTAATCATCCGGCACTTTTAGCAAAGCTCTAGTGCCAGAAATCGCGGCTTGCAGTTTGGCCTTACCGCCCGAAGCACGATGCGATCGCCCCAAATAAGCATCCGCCAGATGATCAAGAGTAAAAGTTGAGTGTTTGGTACAGGGACCTGAAGAAAAACGCGGATTGACCGGCCGCGTTGCCGGTTTTTCATAAGTCATATATCGTTATCCTTACAGATAATTGCCTCTCGTTGGGGAGAGGTGGCCCACTGATGAAAATATATAAACTTATGAGTTTACGCAAGCGCCAAGATCAGGCTGTGTCAAAGAAGAGATGATTGGCCACATTCTTGACCATCAGGAAAAAAAACGGCACAAGCTATAGGTATGTACACTGTCACTATCTTATCACATCCTGAACAACGCTCCCTCACCTTAGGTCAAATTACCATAACCAGAGATCATTGGCAGGGCGGCGAGATCACGTGGCTGGCAGAGCATGAAGCCGCCAGTTTTCACATCCCCACCCTCCCTGATGATCAGTGGCAGGTATGGCAGGATTATCAAAACGAACAGATTGATATGACCATTCAACCTGGATATGCCGCCCCCAAGGCTATGCTTATCGCCGATATGGATAGCACCATGATACATCAAGAATGTCTGGATGAAATGGCAGAACTGGCCGGAGTTGGTGACTATGTTCGCGATGTCACGATGCGTGCCATGAATGGCGAGATTCAATTTGAAGAGGCGCTAAAGGAAAGGGTTGCCTTACTCAAAGGGCAATCGGTCAGCATCATTGATCAGATCATCTCGTCTCGCCTTAGCTTTATGCCTGGGGGGGCGACTTTGCTTGCAACCATGCGCAGGAATGGCAGCTATGCGGCCTTAGTATCGGGGGGGTTCACCCCATTTACCAGTTATGTGGCAGAACAACTCGGCTTTGATGAACATCACGGCAATCGCCTGATCATCAGCGATGGCATGTTAACTGGCGAAGTAGCCCCGCCAATCCAAGGCAAAGACGCCAAGCGGCAAGCCCTGATCAACATTTCAAGCCGGCTTGGGCTATCCCATGATCAGGTAATGGCCGTTGGGGATGGAGCAAATGATTTGGATATGATTGCGGCAGCAGGGATAGGTGTAGCTTTTCATGCCAAGCCTTCGGTGGCGGCCGCGGCCCAATATCGCTTAAACCATGGAGATTTAACAGCGTTGCTTTATCTCCAAGGCTACCGCAAAGCGTCGTTTTTCCGCCCATGATGGGCAGGGATAGGTTCTAACACCGGTCAGATTATAGCCATTGTGCCAAAACCGCATATGACTTGCCAGCTTGTGATCTGGTCACAGCATCAGATTATGTTATGGTTTTAAGCATAAGCCAATTTGACCACAAAGGAATACACCATGAAGCTTACCTTTCATCACATTAACTATGTCGCTGATGATGTTGCGCGACTTCATGATTTTTATCTCAACACCCTTGGGCTTGATGATATCCCGATTGAAAACTTTCCACGCCCACCTGCAACTGATGGCAAGGGTTATGGTGGCCATATCCGCTTTGCCACCGATGGCGCAATGCAAATGCATCTGGCAGAACGCGATCTTGAGGTTGCGCAGAAAAATGGGCGCCATATTAACCCTGTAGAACGCGGTCATATTGCCTTTCGCACTGATGATATTCAGGCTTTCCTTAAGCGGCTAGATGAAAAGGGCGTGACCTACGCCGATTATGGCACTGCTTTTGCCAAGGAATGGCATCAAGTATTTTTCTACGATCCTGAGG
>JAQCJL010000036.1 GCA_027593125.1 Pseudomonadota bacterium
GCCTCTGCGGTGTCCTCATCGGTTTCCGATGACAAAATCAGATCAGTTTCTGTTTCTTGTGCATTTTCCTCTACGGATAAAAACCCAGAAGGCGAAATAGTCTCACTTCGCAACAAATACCAGCCCATATAAGCTACTATCACAAGCACCACACCTATCATGACATAACGCGCGCGATAATCTGCTTTTTGAACACCGCCACCAACAACGTGGAGTTCTGGCTTTAGATCAGCTTCTGTCAACCCATCAATGATGCTATGACAAAGATCATCAGCGTTTAGCTTTAGCAGTTTGGCATAAGATCTGACAAAGCCAAGCAAGTACGTTGAACCAGGCAAACGGTCACGATCACCAGATTCGATATATTCAAGATGGCGAACGGAAATTCGTAATTGTGAAGAAACATCCTCAAGACTGAGACCTGCTTTCTCACGAGACATCCTTAGCTCATCGCCAACAGTCGCTAACTGGCTTGTAGCAGGAACATTTTCACTCATCAAAAACTATCTCCCCTAATGGGTCATCATTAACTATTTATCAGCCAAAGGTCAAACTTATCCTCATGATCAAGCACTGAACAAATATGGTGATGGGGATCAATCCACATCAAGACCAAAAGCCGTGTGCAGGCTTCGCACCGCTAGTTCTTTATAGGCTGAAGCAATAAGAACACTGATTTTAATCTCAGACGTTGAGATTACCTCAATATTAATGCCCTTTTCAGCTAACGTAGCGAACATGGTTTTAGCTACCCCAGGCTGGCTTCGCATCGCTACCCCAACAACTGACACCTTACACACATCTGACGAGGTAATGATATCCTGATACCTCAAATCATCACCAATATCGGCAATGACCTTTCGGCTTCGTTCCAATTCACTTTCAGGAACTGAAAAGGTGATATCCGTTTTTCCCGGCGCACTAGCGGCCGTCTGAACAATCATATCTACATTGATATTGGCATCTGCCAACGCACCAAACAATGTAGCCGCAACACCCGGGGCATCTTCAATAGCCACCAATGTCACCTTGGCCTCATCAACGCTAAAAGCAATGCCATTGACTTTATTTTTTTCCATATCTGGCTTCTCCTCAATAACCATTGTCCCGGGAAGGTCTTCAAAACTCGACAGCACCTGAAGTTTAACCCCATGGCGCATCGCCATTGCCACGGATCTGGTTTGCAAGACTTTTGCCCCACCTGATGCTAATTCCAGCATTTCTTCAAAGGTAATGATATCTAATTTACGCGCTTTTGGGACAACCCTGGGATCGCAGGTATAAACCCCATCTACATCTGTAAAAATATCACAGCGATCTGCCTCTAACGCGGCGGCAAGGGCAACCGCAGAGGTATCTGACCCCCCACGGCCAAGTGTAGAAATGCGCTGATTTGGCCCAACACCCTGAAAACCAGCAATCACCGCAACTTGACCTTGTTCAAGTCGCGCTTTGAGCTTATCAGTCTCAATGGATTCAATCCGAGCTGAGCCGTGGGTGTCATCCGAATGAATTGGCACCTGCCAGCCAAGCCATGACCGCGCATCAATTCCAATATTCTGCAAGGCAATCGCCAGCAGGCCTACCGTAATTTGCTCACCTGCTGCGACTACGGTATCATATTCTCGCGCGTCATGAAGACTGCCGCATTCTTTTGTCCATGCAACAAGCTGATTTGTCGTTCCTGCCATAGCGGATACTACCACCGCAACCTGATGACCTTGTTCCACTGTGGCTTTTACCTTTTCAGCCACCATTTTAATGCGCTCAACCGTGCCTACGGAAGTGCCGCCAAATTTCTGTACAATTCGTGCCATCTTGATATAACCTCAACGAAACGCAGCCGTGATGCCAGCGTGCGGATGATATCTGCCCATTTAGGCGATATTTCTGCTTTTCAATAGACGGAATTGCAATTTACGGCAAGTAAGGGTTTCAAAAGCTATGGCAAAAGCGAAAAAAAATTACGCTGACCAGACCACAGATAGTGATGAGATTCGGCATTTTGACACCATTGGCGGCGATTGGTGGGATGAACAAGGCACTTTCCGTGCCTTACACTGGCTGACACCAACCCGGGTTCGCTATATTCGTCAACACATTGCCCGTTTTCGAGGAAAGGCCAAGCTGTCGTCTTCATCCGCCTCTCTTTCCTTGCCACTTGCTGGGATCAAAGCTGTTGATATCGGCTGTGGTGGAGGGTTGCTGGCAGAACCTTTAACTCGGCTAGGCGCAGAAGTTACCGGCATTGATATGAGCAAAGTGGCTATTGCCGCGGCGAAGGATCATGCTGATAACATGGGGCTTGATATTCAATATCGTCATATCAGCGCCGAACAGCTCGCCGCCGAAGGTACAGGTTATGATCTGGTGATCGCATCCGAGGTGATTGAACATGTATCTGACCGGTCAGCGTTTTTAACCGCTATGGCGGCACTAGGCAGGGGCGGTAAAGCGCCGGGGATTGCTATAATCACCACCATCAGCAGCAATATGATCGCAACGGCTTTGGCAAAATATGCCGCTGAATATTTATTGCGGCTAGCGCCTCCGGGCACCCATGATGCGGCGAAGTTTGTTTCTCCTCAAACCTTGCGCGCCGAAGCAAAAGCGGCTGGCATTCATCTTGATGATATCACTGGCATCAGGCCAAGCATAAGAAAGGGCTTTGACCTAGGGGGGCCGCCCATTATCAATTACGCGGCGGCTGGTTTAATTCTTTAGGACAAATAGCTTTTCCCTTATCATCAAAGTCTAATGATCTTTGGGCAGCTCTGGGAGCGGGAACACCGTGATGCCCTCATCTATCAGGTCTTCGACATCTTCTTTGCTGGCATTTCCGTAAATGCCCCGATCTTCTTCATCCCCATAATGAATGCGTCTGGCGGTTTCCGCAAAGGCATTACCCACATTATCAAAACTAGATTCAACTTGTTTTTTCAAGGCACGCATCTGGGCGATTAGCTCAGCTGTTTTTTCAACCACTTCTTGTTGATTAAGCGGCGGGGCAGCGATCTCATTTTTCCGATGCTGAGATGATGACGGGGCGATATCTGTTTTCTTGTTGCCCTTCACCCCTAGATTTGGGGCCATTAAGGCTTTGGTGATAGACGTATTATCGCATACCGCGCAAGTGATCAGCCCAGCTGCTAACTGGCGATCATATTCGGCAGAGGAGCCAAACCAAGCCTCAAACTCATGCCCTTTTTCACATCTCAAGGTAAAATTGATCATAAAGGATATATATTTAGCCTTAATACCAGTTTCAAGAGGATTTGCTTAGGTCAGATACTAATCGTCATGACAAAGGTCTCTTAAAGGCCTTGGGCAATACCGTTTAAATCGCACCGTGGCAGTGCTTGAATTTCTTACCTGATCCACATGGGCAAGGCGCATTACGAGGGGTTTTTTGAGATACCGAATTGGCAACGGCGGCACGTTTTGCTTGGCTATCCTCTGCCCCTGATGGGGGATCTGCCATCTTATTAGCCCCGTTTTGATTTCCCTCTGCGCCTTCATCCGCCTGACGGAAAGTGATATGGGCCATCACCGAAGTAATGGTGCGTCTAAGGTTATCAAGCATATGCTGAAACAGGATAAAGGCCTCACGCTTATATTCATCAAGCGGATTTTTCTGGGCATAAGCACGCAAAGAAATGCTTTGCTTCATTTGATCAAGGGCAAGAAGATGTTCTTTCCAAGTTTGATCAAGCACCTGAAGCAACAGTGATTTTTCCGCGCGGCGCATAATTTCTGGCCCTACAGATGCGGTTTTTTCAGCCTGACGATGATCTGCCATTTTTGTTAACCGTTCTAAAATAGCATCGTGATCCATGCCATCTTCGGCCATCCACTCATCAGCAGGCACATCAAGCCCAAGATACCGCGCAGCGCTTTCTTTAAGGGTATCTGCATTCCAGCTATCATGATAACTGCCTGCTGGAATGGCTTCACCCATCACGTCTGCGATCACATCTTGCCGCATATCCTGAATGGTTTCGGCGACATCATCAGCGTCCATAATCTCGCGCCTCTGTTCAAAGATAACTTTGCGCTGATCATTCATCACATCGTCAAATTTAAGCAGTTGTTTCCTGATCTCAAAGTTTCTGGCCTCAACCTTGGATTGTGCCTTTTCAATCGCCTTGTTGATCCATGGGTGGATAATGGCCTCACCTTTTTCTAGCCCCAGACGCCCGAGAATAGAATCTAACCGGTCAGAGCCAAAAATACGCATCAAATCATCTTGAAGGGAAAGAAAGAACTTTGACGCGCCAGGGTCACCCTGCCGCCCTGACCGTCCCCGTAACTGGTTGTCGATACGCCGAGATTCGTGACGTTCAGTTCCGATGACATAAAGACCGCCAGCCGACAGCGCCTTGGCTTTGGCGTCTTCGACCTCTTTGATAATCTTTTTCTGTTCAGCGTCTTTGCCTTCAGCTTCGGCAAGCCTTGCGTCAAGATTGCCGCCTAATTGAATATCTGTTCCTCGTCCGGCCATATTGGTAGCAATCGTCACACTGCCTGGAATGCCTGCATCCGCAATAATTTTGGCTTCTTGTTCATGAAATTTGGCGTTCAGCACCTGATGCGGAATATTCAGCTTTTTTAATTCTGCTGACAGCAATTCTGATTTCTCAATGGTCACCGTCCCCACTAACACCGGCTGACCACGCTCACGGCAATCAACAATCTGTGCAATCACCGATTGATCACGTTCTTCGCTGCTGCGATAAACCTCATCATGGTGGTCTTTTCTGGTCACAGCTTTATTCGTTGGAATGGCAACAACAGAAAGATTGTAGATTTCCGAAAACTCACCTGCCTCGGTCATCGCTGTTCCTGTCATGCCTGAAAGCTTGGCATAAAGCCTAAATAAATTCTGATACGTTATTGAGGCCAGCGTTTGGTTTTCAGGCATTACCTCAACGTTCTCTTTGGCCTCAAGAGCCTGATGGAGGCCATCACTAAACCGGCGACCATCCATAGCTCGACCCGTGAACTCATCAATGATTAGGATTTTTTGTTGGCGCACCATGTAATGGGTATCGCGTTGAAACAGATGATGCGCCCTTAGACCCATATTAATATGATGCAAAAGCGCAATATTCTCAGCATCAAAAAGAGACCCCGAAGTGATTAATCCTGCTTCCGTCAGGATATGTTCAACATGTTCAGATCCGCTATCGGTCAGGGTAATATTGCGCTGTTTTTCATCGAGGTCAAAATCATCAGGCTTAAGCAAAGGAACTAATTTATTGACCGCAACATATAGGTCTGATGAGGTTTCAGACTGGCCAGAAATGACCAACGGCGTTCGCGCTTCATCAATGAGGATTGAGTCCACCTCATCAACAATCGCGAAATAGGGATCACGCTGAACCATATCTTCAAGACGGAACTTCATATTATCGCGCAGATAATCAAAACCAATCTCATTATTTGTGGCATAGGTGACATCCGAGGCATAGGCAACGCGGCGTTCATCATCATTTAGCCCAGCCTTAATACAGCCAACAGTAAGGCCTAGAAATTCATAGATTTGACCCATCCAAGCGCTATCGCGTTCCGCCAGATAGTCATTCACGGTAACCACATGAACCCCTTTGCCTGGCAAAGCGTTCAAATAGGCCGCTAGCGTAGCCACCAGTGTTTTACCTTCACCGGTTTTCATTTCGGTGATCTTGCCGTTATGCAGAACCATGCCGCCCATCAGCTGAACATCAAAATGCCTTTGCCCAATGGTGCGAACAGCGGCTTCTCTCACGGTAGCAAAGGCCTCAGGCAGAATAGAATCTAGCGTTTCCCCATTTTGGAAACGTTCGCGAAATTCCTTCGTTTGATCTCGTAAGGCGTTATCATCAAGAGCCTGCATCTTTTGTTCAAGACTGTTAATGGTATCAACCAGAGGCTGCATCCCTTTAACAAGGCGATCATTGGAAGTGCCGAACAGGGCTTTTGCAACAGAAGAAAACATGAGATTAATTCATATATAGGGATTTAAAATCTAGCATCAATACCCTTATCCCAATAGGGGTAGTGCCAGCGCTTGTCAATCACCGATGCCAAAGATAGCCTTAACGCAGAGGATGGACAGTTGCGACAAAGGTCAGAGCGTGTTAGCGGTATGTTTAGGTCTTGCGGCTAAGCCTTGACCAAAGACAGGCTATTAATGACGCCAAAACGATAACTCTAAAGGAGCATTCCATGACATCTCTTTCCTCCCTCATTAGATGGATTTATTCAGGCTTTGCATGTCTTATCCTGACCGCAGGCATGATGACCACGACAGCGTCAGTGGGATGGGGACAAAGTGATGAGGCCAGAGAGGAAATGTCAAAGGTCATTGCCACCATCGATGGTGATGATATCACGCTTAATCTTGTCATGGCACTGATCAGCCAGTTGCCGCAACAATATCAGGGGCAACCGTTTGAACGGCTTTATGATCCTATCCTTGATGATATTATTGATACTCGGCTAGCAGCCGCAGAAGCCAAGCGCAGTGGCATCGCTGATGACCCTTTGATTGAGGAACTAGCCCAGCGTGCCTATGACCGGGTCATGGCAGAAGCATGGCTTAGCATCGAAATTCAGAACCGCATCACAGATGAGATGATCGAAGCGCGTTACAAGGAAATTGCTGCCGACGAAGATAGCCGCACCGAAATCCGAGCCAGACATATTCTGGTCAATACTGAAGCCGAAGCTGAAGATATCATTCGCCGTCTGAAAGAAGGGGAAAGTTTTGAGGAGTTAGCCAAAACCCTTTCCATTGGCCCTTCAGGGCCGAATGGTGGCGATTTAGGTTATTTTCAGCGTGGCGATATGGTGCCAAGCTTTGCTGATGCCAGTTTTGCACTTGAGGTTGGGGCAATTTCAGAAAATCCAGTTCAGACCAATTTTGGCTGGCACATTATCAAAGCCGAAGATCGCCGCGTGATCCCAATCCCACCACTCGCAGAAATAGGTGTTCAAATTGGTCAGGCGATGGCGTCAGAATTAGCATCAAAAATTGCTGATGAACTTTATGAAAAGGCGAAAATCCGGCGACTTGATCTTGATGAAGTGTTATCTAACCAGTAAGGCCCCTCTGTAAGGACGATTGCGATGCAGAAATCACCGTTGGCTCCCTCTTCTCCGGCTGTTATTATGGCTGTTCCCGGCCTCCGCCTTGCCACAGGCCATAGCGGTATCAAATACAAAAACCGCGATGATCTGATGCTGATGTGTTTTGATAAACCTGTTGCTGTTGGGGCGGTGATGACACGCTCTCGCACTGCTTCTGCTCCGGTAGATTGGTGCCGCGCAGTGGTCCATCAGGGCGGCATGGCTTCGGCTATCCTTTGCAATGCTGGCAACGCTAATGCCTTTACCGGCGCGGCAGGGTATGACGCTGCTCGCCGCTGTGCTGAAGCTGTAGCAACCGTAATAGGCACAGACCCACAAAGCATTATGCTTGCCTCAACTGGTGTGATTGGTGAGGTCTTACCTGATGATAGGATCACCCCCCATATCGCCGCAATGTTTGCCGCCGCCAGCCCTGATGTTCGCAACTGGCATGCTGCCGCCGAGGCGATTAGGACCACCGACACCTTTGCAAAAGCGGTCAGCCGCAAAACCCATATCGGGGACACCGAGATCACGATCACAGGCATAGCCAAAGGATCAGGGATGATCGCACCAGATATGGCAACCATGCTTGGATTTTTGGCAACTGATGCAAATTTGCCTCCTGCTGTTCTGCAAGAGGTGCTTGCCCAGGTTAATGAGGAAAGCTTTAACGCCATCACTGTTGATGGTGATACCTCAACCAGCGACACGGTAATCCTTGCCGCCACTGGGGTCGCGGATCATGTCGCTATTACCTCAGCTGATGATGCCCATCTCTCTGGTTTTATTCATGCCTTGGGTGAGGTAATGACAGAACTGGCAATTTTGATTGTAAAGGATGGCGAAGGCGCCAGCAAACTTATCACCGTTCATGTTCATGGGGCGGAAAACAATACCGCTGCTCGCCGGATTGCTTTTGCAATTGGCAATTCTCCACTGGTCAAAACTGCTATTGCTGGTGAGGACGCCAATTGGGGCCGTATTGTGATGGCCGTTGGCAAATCAGGGGAGATGGTGGATCGTGACCAGTTAGATATTTCTATTGGCGGAATTCCCATCACCAGCAACGGAATGTGCCGACCTGATTATGATGAAACCAAAGTCACCGCCCATATGAAAGGCGATAACATTGCTATCAACGTGAATATCAATATCGGTTCAGGTATGGCAACAATCTGGACCTGCGATTTGACCCAACAATATATCATCATCAATGCGGATTATAGAAGCTAATGGGTGACGCTAGCCCCAAACCGCGCTTATTTGTGAGTGCCGCAGCCTTAATTGATGCTGATGGACGTGTGCTTTTAGCCCAACGCCCCGAAGGCAAAGCCATGGCCGGATTGTGGGAGTTTCCGGGCGGAAAAATAGAAACTGGCGAGACCCCAGAAGAAGCCCTAATAAGGGAATTACAAGAAGAATTAGGGATTAGCACCGTTACCTCATGCCTTGCGCCATTAGCCTTTGCTAGCCATGATTATCCAGACAATCATCTGATCCTATTGCTCTATGCTTGCCGCCGTTGGCAGGGTGAGCCTGTGCATCAGGAAGGCGGCCAAGTGACTTGGGTTAGGGCAGCACGCTTGCGTGACTATCCTATGCCTCCTGCTGATTTGCCCCTAATCTCCATGTTGCAAGACTGGCTCTAGGTGTTTTTGTTTTCGTTATCCTGACCCGTCTTTAAAAAATCAGCCAGGTTGTGTTGAGCAGAACCGGGCTTTAAGGGCTTTTGTTGTGCTGGCGATGGTGTCCACGCCGTTAGGGTGATAATCTCAATTTCTGCACTAACCCGTCCGTCATCCATCCCATAACGCTGTTGGTACAATGATGCCGCCTGCATCATGGTTTCTTTTCGCGTGAAATGTTTAATCCTGCCATTCATCGCATTGGCTTCACCCATCTGCCGCAACTCGCGCATCATCTGAAGCGGATTATCCCAAGTGATGGTAATGGTATCGCTATCAGCCACAGGCAAGGCAAAGCCCGCACGCCCCAATAATCCCCCAAGATCACGAATATCCCCCATTGGCAGAACTCGCGGCGATAATCCACCAGCGGTGCGGCTTTCAGCCTCAGCAAGACAGGAACGAAGACCAGAAAGGCTGGCTCCTCCAGCCATGGCAATTAACAAAAGCCCGTCAGGTTTCAGCCACCGGCGCATCCGCGAAAGCAATCCCGGCAAATCATTTACCCAATGAAGTGAAAACCCCGACACCACCGCATCGAATGCGGCCTCAGCAAAATGGCAATTTTCATAATCCATAACCAAGGGGTTTGCGGTTTTATCCATCTGCTGTGCCATGGCAAGGGATGGATCCATGCTGATTAGCTTATCCACCTTACCTGAAGCTAGACAAGCTTTCCCAACCTCACCATGATGCGCCCCCATATCAAGCATCAAAGGAAAGCTTTGCCGCATGACTTCAAGTCGGTCAACCAGCCGTTCTACCACCGCTTGTTTGATATAGTTAAACTGCCCAAAGCCAGCCGCTGCCCGATCACGATTTTGGCGATGCGCGGTCTGATCCATCAATTTTGGTGGTGCTTTGAGTGGGTTGGTCTCAGTCATGGGGATGACGATATAGGATCAGATCAGAATTGAAAATACCTCAACGTTAGGATTTTGTTAATCTTAGCGTGGCATAATGACCGATATGACCTCATGGCAACATATTATCAGAACCATCGGCAATGTAATGATACCGCCACAATGCCCCAGTTGTCATCAGGTGGTAAGCAGTGACGGTATCTGTGGGGAATGCTGGTCTCGCCTTAAGGCCATCACCACACCTGCCTGTGTGCAATGTGGGCGCGGTTTTGATTTTGACGCTGGGGTATCGCGCTGTGGGCAATGCCTTACTCAACCTCCTGATTTTGATCGCGGCATAGCGGCTATCCGTTATAACGCCATGTCAAAGCGTTTAATTCTAGGGCTGAAATACGCTTGGCGTCATGATATGATCCATATTCTGGGACGGATGATGGCAAATCAAGGCGCATCATTGCTACATCAGGCAGATTGGATTGTGCCTTTGCCTCTGCATTGGACACGCCATTTTACCCGTGGCTATAATCAGTCTGCCGAACTGGCAAGGGCGGCGATAAAAGCGGCTGGGGTTTCGCCAAAAACATACCGTCCAGATCTGATCAGGCGATCCAAACGAACAGAAAATCAAGGTCATAAAACCAGGCAGCAACGACGGCAAAATATGCGTGGTGCCTTTCGCTTACACGCTGACAACGCCTGCGTGAAAGGGGCAAGCATATTAATTATTGATGATGTTCTGACCACGGGCGCCAGTCTTTCTTCCGCCGCACGTTGCCTAAAAGCAGGGGGCGCAAAAGAAGTTGCTGTTCTGGTTGTGGCGAGAGTAGGGTAGGAAAGGAGATTATTGCTATGACCGCATCTGAAACCCTTTCTCTTCGTGTTGCTAATTGCCAATACACCGCCCTGGCTGATGAACGCGCCACGCTTGATATCGTTTTACCCATGATTGCTGAGGCGGCAGAGAAAGGCGCTGAGATGATTTGTCTGCCAGAATGCGCTACTCGGATCGAACCTAATCGCCAAAGCCTCGTTGCCAATAGTCAGACCCAAGACCAAAGCCAAAGCCTCAAGACCCTGCAACACACAGCAAAATCTTATGGTTGTTGGCTGATGATTGGGTCACTGATGTTGCGCGCTCAGGATCACGATGATCGCATGGTCAATCGCTGTTTTTTGATTCAGCCTGGCGGCCAGATACGCGCCCATTATGACAAGATCCACATGTTTGACGTTGAAGTGAATGATGGGCAGAAATATCGCGAATCCCAAACATTTGATCGCGGGCATGAGGCGGTGTTAGTAGATATGGGTGGCTGGCGGCTTGGTTTAACCATTTGTTATGATCTTCGGTTTCCACATCTTTATCGCCAATTAGCCAAGGCAGGGGCAGATGTCATTACCATTCCAGCTGCCTTTACCCAAGTGACAGGCGAGGCACATTGGCATCCACTGATGCGTGCGCGTGCTATTGAAAATGGAGTGTTTATTGTTAGCCCGGCGCAATGCGGAACCCATGCGGGTGGTCGCCAGACTTATGGCCATGCACTCATGGTTGATCCTTGGGGCAAAGTGCTTAATGACGCTGGCGATGGCCAAGCTGTGACTTGTGCCACACTGGATTTTAAGGTCATAAAAAAAGCCCGAGCCGCCATTCCATCATTAGATAATTCTGCCGCAGAAGAAATCAGCTTAAAGATTTTCTGATCCAAATTTTAGATATTTTTTACGCCGGTCAGCGATAAGCGCCTTAGGTTTCATACCCTCAACCGCTTCTAATTCTTTGGCAATAGTGTCCCCAAGATTAGCAATAGCAGTTTCCGGATCACGATGCGCCGCCCCTAATGGTTCCGGCACGATCGCATCGATAACGCCAAGCTGTTTCATATCTTGAGCAGTCAATTTCAAAGCCTGTGAGGCCTCTTTCGCGTGGTCGGAACTGCGCCAGAGAATAGAGGCGCATCCCTCAGGCGATATGACCGAATAGACCGCGTGTTCAAACATAATGACGCGATTACCCGTAGCAAGCGCAATAGCACCACCAGAGCCGCCCTCACCAACAATGGCGGAAATCAAAGGCGTCTGGAGATTAAGGCACGCCTGAATAGACCTGGCAATAGCTTCCGCCTGACCACGTTCCTCTGCGCCGCGCCCTGGATAGGCGCCAGCGGTATCAACCAAAGAGATCACGGGCAGGCCAAAGCGACCAGCTAATTCCATCAACCGCCTTGCCTTGCGATAACCTTCTGGGCGCACCATACCGAAATTGCGTTTGATCCGATCTTCGGTGGTTTGACCTTTTTCCGTGGCAATAACCGCCACTGGACGGCCCCGAAATCGGGCCATGCCTGTCAACAAGGCATGATCTTCACGATAATTACGATCCCCTGCCATAGGAATAAAATCCGTAAACAGCTCTGCAATAATGGTCGTTGCTTTAGGCCGATCAGGATGTCGCGCAACCTGAACCTTTTCCCATGGCCCAAGACGAGAATAAGCTTGGGTTAGCTCTTTGGTGATTTTTTGTTGTAGGCGACCAACCTCATCAGCGATGTTAATATCACCTTCGGTTGATAAATGCCGTAATTCTTCAATCTTGCCTTCAAGAACAGCGATAGGTTTTTCAAAATCCAGAAATTGGCGCATGGTTATTTTCCCTAAATCCAATATCAACTATACTCAGATCACGACTCATCGGCAAGAGGATGCGCATCTTTTACCAATCCCATCAGACGGTTATCTTGGGTTTTGGTATAGATTTCTGTGGTTGCGATATCCGCGTGTCCTAACAGCATCTGAAGTGAACGCAGATCAGCCCCTCGGTTTAACATATGTGTTGCAAAAGAATGCCTTAAGATATGGGGGCTGACTTTATCCGCATCCACCCCTGCCTTGATGGCTAAATCTTTCAAAAGCTGATGGACTTTCTGGCGGCTAATCGGCGCATCACCCTTACCTGGAAACAACCAAGGCGAGGTCACGGCGGCTGGTAAGGCCTCACGCATCTTAAGCCATGTTTCCGCAGCGTTCAGCGCGACATCCGTAAAAGCGACCATGCGTTCCTTATTTCCTTTACCAGTGATGATAATGGTCTGGCGTCTCTGTTCAAAAGGGGCCACTTCTAAGCGGGTCATTTCACTGACGCGTAGTCCTGTGGCATAAAGGATTTCAATTATGGCTAATAGCATGACGCCATCGGCACTATCATCCTTCTCAGAGATCGAAATAAGCTTAAGCATTTCATCTTCGCTTAGACTTTTCGGCAGACGCGAAGGCAAAGACGGACGATCCAGATATTGCGCGGGGTTGTCTTGACGCCAAGCTTCTGCAATGGCAAACGCCATCATGCCTTTGATAGCGCTAATTCGTCTTGCTTGTGATGTTGCCGCCAGATGTCCTGCCCATATCGGCATGCTAGCGCGCAATTCTTCAGCCGTTACATTGTAAAAACTGCAACCACGATTTTCCAAAGCTCGGGCAACTGCAAGCAAATCCGCTTCATAAGACAAGGCCGTATTTGCCGCGATCTGTTTTTCAGCTTTTAGGGCGGCAAGATATTGACCAACCATCTTTTGATGTTGGGGTGAAACTGGTGCGGCTTTATCAGCTTGCTGTGGCATCCTTTTCCTCAATCATTCGGGCAACACGATACCCGCCCCAACTGCGCATGATTTCTATGGCAAATTGGCGGCTTTCTGTGATCAGGCCAGCATCATAAAGCGCACCTGCAAGTATTGCGGCATCATCACGGTCAAGCTGGTGAAGCGGCATATCCCCTAAAATGGCGGCAATCATCATCACAGTTTCAGCAGGTTTATTGCTGACCGGATGCTGTGCCAGCATCACCATATCAGGATAATCAAGGCGTGAACCCGTGCCAGCCAGTTGTGGACGGCGAGCGAAAGTGTCGATTTCTGCCAAAGGCGATACCGACACCCCGACCCGCGCTAAAAGTAACGCCGCGTCCTGTGCGTCCATATTTCTCAACATCTCTTGTGAAACAGAGCCAGCCATAACTGCTGTCTCTAATTCTTGCCATGCGATCTGACGCTGTGAGGCAATATACCCATCGGGCATTTTCACCCCAGCAATTGCCAACAATAATGCCGCCCGATCATATTCAGGCGCAAGCTCTGCGGAAGGAGGCGCCATATCCCCCAATGACGCTGATAAATGTGGTGACCATACGGCTAAAGCTTCACCGCTAATACGATCCAAATCATGTTGCAGAGCTATTAAGGTGATATTGAGTTTTTCTTCTGCGTCATTCAATTTGAGTAAACTTTGCCATAACATGATGCGCTGGCTGGCATCACTAATGGGATTGCGTGCGCCAAACCCTTCGTCTGAAAATTGGGTAATAGCAAGAGCAACAGGAATGTTAGCTTCGGGAATAAATGGCCATGCCAACATCTGATCCGTTAGGGTTTGGTGGCGATGATGAAAACTCATTCCGTATTGAAGATAGGCAGTATCAGGATCAACAAAACCAATGCTAGACAAACTTTGCCCTAGTGAAATAGGCATCTGCCGATGTAAATCCGGGGTGATAAGAATGTTTTCTAAATCCATCAGGGCGATATTCAGCCCTGTAGGCATAGCATCTCCTGGGGTTTTTGGGGTGGAACCATTAAGGCGCGCCCGAATAAGGCTGTAAAACATTGCATCATCAACACCACGATCTTGCAACAGGTCTAGCTGAAAACCAGCCAGCGAATCTTCACCTGATCTCAAGGCACAAAACACTTGAATCTTAGACCAGTATTCTGCCCTCACCGCATCCTCATCAATGGCGCGATATTCTTCGGCGCGACGACAGGCGTCTTCGTCATTGCGCGTGATCAAATCATGATCAATGAGAAACCTTCCTTGCTCAATCCACATCTGATCTTGTGGCAGTTGTCTGACAAAACTTGCCATCACATCCGATTTTCCACGT